>NZ_JBMLRC010000277.1:42796-45422 GCF_049241225.1 Emticicia sp. | reverse complement strand
GGGCAACATAGTTTATCAAAAAAACTTTTGGTCATGACTTTAATCGTTTAAAACTGCTGAATAATTCAATACTACTTCGGTTGGATTTTCGGCATCCATAATGGCCGATACTAAAGCGATGCCGTCGAATGGTAAATTTTTAAGATTTGGAATTGTATTTTGATTAATTCCTCCTGCTAAAAACACTTTTTTACTAAAAAACTGACGAGTTCGCTGAATAGTCTCGAAGCTGACGAGTTCGCAACTATTACTGGTTTTTGATGGAAAAACTGAACAATAAGAGACATAATCAAGCGAATTCTGTTCGGCCCATACGAGTTTTTCGGTTTCGTTTGAGCAGGTAAGTCCCCAAATTAAATCGGGGCGTTTTTGTCGGTATTCTTGTATTTTATCATTGGGTAAATCAAGATGAATACCTTCAAAATAAGGTAAATCAAGGCAATCTTGGCCTTCGTTTAAAATCAAAGGCACGCCAGCCAATTGCGTAAGTTGATGAACGCTTGCAATGATTTCGATTTTATTGGTCACATTTTGCCAGTTATTCCACAACTGCACGGCAAAAAGACCACCTTTGAGAGCCATCTCGATTTTATGGAGCAAAACGCTTTGCTCGATGGCGGGGTCGGCGATGAGATAAATACTTTTTTTCATTTCCAACCACATTTAAATGCCTCAAAAAATGCTGCCCAATAAGGGTCGGTTTCGTAGTAAGGCATTGGTTTTATTTCACCATTTTCAATGATTCGATGTCCAGCCGATGCCTCGGTGAAACTCCCAATTACATGGGCTTCAATAGCATTTGCTCGTAAAGCATTGATTACCAAATCTTTGTATTGATTTTTAACCGAAATTATCATCGAACCAGCTCCAACACAATAATGAGGGTCGAGTGAAAATACCTCACAAACAGCACTCACCGTAGGCGAAACATTGAGTTTATTTACTTCTATTTCGAGGCCTAAACCGCTCGCAACAGCCATTTCGAAGGCCGCACCCAATACACCTCCTTCCGTAACATCGTGCATGGCATTCACGACATTTGCTTGTGTATTTAATTGATTGATAATCGAGGCTTCTTTCAAAACTGAAGTTTCGTAAAATAATTCGGCTGCCTTTTGAGCTGTTTCTGTACCTAATTTCTGACGAATAGTTTCGGGAAAAGACATGGCCAAAATAGCTACCGACGACATCGCACATTGCTTGGTCATGATGATTGAATCTCCGACTTGGGCATTATTTGAGGTGAGTATTTGGTTTTTCGGAGCAACCGTTATCATAGTTCCCCCGCCCGAAATTGTCGAATTTTGTCCTTCAATACTACCCGTGTGTCCGCCCGTGATTGCTACGCCTATTTGCTTACAAAAGCTATCAATGTGTTGCCAATATTCTCTAAACTGAGCATCGCTGATACTCGTCGGTAAATTCAGCACAGTTTGTAGATACATGGGAGAAAAACTGGTAGTGGCAATATCGTTGGCCATCAGATGCACTGAAAGCCATGCCGACTCCTGCAAACCTAAAGTCGGAATCAGACTCAAAGGGTCGGAAGTAAGAGCCATAGCCATGTTGTTGGGTAACTCAACAAGTGCCACGTCAACCCCAAAATTGGGGCCGACTAATACTTCTTTTCGACTAAAACCGCTATTAGGCAGAATCACTCTTTTGAAATACTCTTCATTGATTTTTCCTACTTTTTCCATCAGTCCACATCATTGAAGCGTACGAATAAACCAAAGAAATCGCCGTAAGGTACGTGCCATTCTTGCACAGGAAACCATTCGGGGAGGCCCGTTGCTTGCCACTCAATGGTATAGCTTCGCCCTTCGAGTGCTTCGTGAATTTTTCGGGTAAGCATATCGGGCGTATAAAAAGTAGCAGTTACATAAAACGGATTTTTGCCAAAGGCTTCTTGCACTCTTCGTCGAACTACTTTAGGCGAATTCCGATTCATCATACCAAAGGCAATGCCGTATTTACCTACTCGGGCAGCTTCTCGAATTACCTGCACGGGGTCTCGGTAGTATTCAAAGGTTGTGATAAACGCAAGTGCATCGAAAGTATGGTCTTTGAAAGGCATAAAATGAGAATCGGCCCAAACTAAGTTTCCGCCAAAAAGATGCACCGCTTGCCCCAACATAAAAGGCGAAATATCGCCACCCGAAGCATCAATGCCAATTTCTTTCCACCAGCGAGTAAAACGGCCCGTTCCGCAGCCAAATTCGAGAAGGGTTTTAATTCTTGGGTCAGATTTTACGAATCTACCCATAATTTTCTTTTGCCATACTTCGGCTCGTTTGTAGCGACCTTCGTACCAAAGTTCGTAAGTATCGGTGTGTTCACGGTTAAAAAACCATTCTTTGCGGCCTTGCCAATTTCGGAGTGGCGGCTTTACCAAACTTTTTTCGCTTAATTCTAATTCTTCCATAGTAGTTTTGATAAAAAAATAAACCTCATTTCTGCACCGAATGCTCGAAATGAGGTTTCAAAACGTATATAGATAGAGGCAAAGCCCACGGGCCATTCCTTCCGAATATCTTGTTTGGCTCCTGCATTCCTACGCTGGTACTAACCAGTTCAGGTTCTCGGGTATCATCTCAGCTTTTTACAGCACCCCGTGCATGAAATA
>NZ_JBMLRC010000277.1:24362-42696 GCF_049241225.1 Emticicia sp. | reverse complement strand
AATTTTGCTATTGTCTATGCCGAAGGTGTACAAAGCGATGGGGTACTGAAAGCCCGAACGTGGAATGCTGGCACATGCTGCGATTATGCCGTTGAAAAAAAAATTGATGATATAAAATTTATTAGTTTATTGATTGATGAACTATTGAAGAATTATCCGAAACTCAATCGTAAGAAAGTTTATGCAACGGGCATGTCGAACGGGGCAATGATGTCTTATCGGTTAGCGTGCGAACTTTCCAATAAAATCGCCGCCATTGCTCCAGTAGCTGGCTCAATGGTCACTACTCAACCATGTGTTTCGTCAAGGCCAGTTCCAGTTTTGCATATTCATTCGGTTTTAGATACTAAAGTGCCATATAATGGAGGAAAAAGCACTTTTGGCTTCACAATTCCGCCGATTGAGCAGGGAATTAATACTTGGTTGAAGAATAATTCTTGTAATGCTACGGCCAAAACTGTGCAGAATTTCGAGAAATATACCCTTACTCGCTGGGCAAACTGCACCAATAGTTCGGTAGAAATCTATCTGACCAAAGATGGCGGGCACTCATGGCCAAGTGGCGAAAAAGCCAGAGCTGCTGCCGACGAAATTTCAACGGCTATCAATGCCAATGATGTCATTTGGGATTTTTTTAAGCGATATCAGCTGCCATAAAACTCCGAGAGAATAGGTAAATTATGGGGATAAAAGCCTTATCTTGCCTACTCTTTTCAACCTCAATTAAAATTATGAAACGCTTAAAACAACTTGGTAGCTTTAGTGTGGTTTTCATACTACTTTTTTCTTCTTGTAGTTTTGCACAAAATTTCAAATACTACGAAGCACCCGATAAAATACGCATTGCTTATACTGACTCAGGTTCGGGAAAAGTTATAGTACTTTTACACGGTTTTATCAATACTGGGGCCAATTGGCGAAAAACTGCTTTATTCAAAGATTTAGTAAAAAATGGTTATCGGGTAATTGTGCCTGATTTACGTGGAAATGGGCGTTCGGATAAACCACACGAAGATAAATTCTATGCCAACGACATCGAAACGGCTGACATTGCGGGAATTGTTTCTGAGCTAAAAATCAAATCGTATGTGGTTGTTGGTTATTCTCGTGGGGCAATTGTGGCGGCCAAATTACTGACGAAAGACAAGCGAATTTCGCAAGTTGTCTTGGGTGGAATGGGCCAACATTTTACGAACCCAAACTGGGATAGAAGACTGATGTTTGCCGAAGCTTTCAGCGGAAAAGCTCACCTCCACCCTATTGCCGAGGGTGCGGTAAAATACGCCAAATCAATTAACGCCGACACTTTGGCTTTGGGTTATTTGCAAAAATACCAGCCCGTAACCTCACCCAGTGAATTGCTGAAATTCAAGAAACCAGTGTTGGTTATTGCAGGAAATGAAGATAAAGACAACGGCGACCCAGAAGTTTTGCAGACCTATTTTAAGAACGCCACGCTCAAAATTGTCAAGGGAAATCATAATAGCACTTACAATACGGAAGAGTTTTCGGAAGGCGTTCGGGCATTTTTGAAGTAAAAATATTTATTACTGACATAGGGTTGTCAGTGAGTTTGTTTTTCTTTGTAGAAAACCAGTTATCTTATGAAAGTACATACGACCAACTACGAAACGGCCTTCATTGCCGTGGCCGACGATTGCCCCGCCAGCATAGGCGAAGTGCCACCAATGAAGGGTGATAAAAAATCAATCGCCAATATTCAGTTTGAGATTTTGAAGAAAAACCCCTACAAATACACTTCTGACGATGTATTATTTCAGGTTTTTGCCGAAAAAAATGATTTAACCGAAAACGAACTGGCCGAAGCACGTGCTGCTTATTTCTCAAAAGGACAAGCATGCCTTCGAGCATCGCCACTCACAAAGCGTTACGGTTGGGGCGTACACCACAACGAAGAAGGAAAAATCGCCATTTATGGTTGCGAAAGCCCTGAATATGAACAGTTTATGAATGATGATTCGATAAAAGTCTATAAAGCGATGCGGTCGAATAAATAGATAAAAGCTATCACTACTGATTAATAAGCCAATAAACATTTTTGTTAAATTATGGTTTTCAGTAGTATAAACGACTAACGCTCATGGAAATCGACCACATCTTTATTTTTAGTAACACAAATGGCAGCGAAGCAGATAAGCTCGAAGAATTTGGTTTTACAGAAGGAAGTAGCAGAGTCCATCCTGGGCAAGGCACTGTCAATCGAAAATTTTATTTCGAGAATTTTTTCTTAGAAATCTTGTGGGTGCATAACGAAACCGAAATAAAAAGTGATTTAATATTGCCCACTAAACTATGGGAACGTGCAAATTTTTCTAATAATACTTATTCGCCTCTTGGTTTGTGTTTGGTAAATACGGATGATACCGATGCCTTATTTCGTGATGCAACTAAGTATCAACCTGAATATTTTCCTGAAGGATTGAAGATTGATGTTTTGACCAACGAAACAAACCCCTCACTTCCGTGGACTTTCCGACTACCTTTTAAGGGTGATAAAAAGAAAACTTCTGAGCCAACCGAACATTCAAATAATATTAGTCGCCTTACGAAAGCTGAGTTTTCGTTTTTGCCAAACGATAAAAGTGCTAATTTTTTAAAAGCATTTGAAAATCAGGCAAATATTTCATTTATTTCGCAACAAGCCCCCTCACTCATACTTACATTTGATGAGCACCGACAAGGCAAAACAAAAATTTTTGACGATTTGAGTTTAATGATTCTATACTAAACTATTTATTAAAAGGCACTTCATTTACCCAATGAAAACCACGAGTAGTAAGCAAGAAGTTTCTGGGCTTCATTTTCTTCATTGCAACTCGTATAGAATCATTTTTGATTTTTCCTTTCAATAATAAAGTTTCGGCACTGGTCTGTGCATAACTAAATGTATATCGAGCAGTATCGGTTACAGGGGCGGCATAATCTCCCATTCTGATTATATGTTTGGTTGAGTCAAGCTCGAAATTTACCCTTTTACGTAGCCCATCTTCATTCGTCACATAAATCATATCCGTGGCTCCTCGGCGGTCGATAAATACTTCTTGCAAACGCAAAGTATCAGTTTCTGAAACTACGTTATTTCGCTCAAATTTTTCTACTGTATAAGGCCCATAAATAGCCGATTTAGGTGCTGAAATAGGTGCAGCATCTTTCCAATTACTATAAAATTGAGCAACGAAAGTAATTCCAATAAACAATACTTTTAGCACGATTCTACTTATGCGAAACCATTTTTTATCAGCAAAGACTTTCATTTCTTGAGTGGCTTGCGTTGGCTGATTCAATACAAAAAATTGCCAAAGGCGTTTGGCATCAGCCGAAAGTAAATAGATACCTATGAGCATCAACCAAAACGAGAAAATCTTGACGGGTACATCAAAAAACAAATTCATCATAAACACATTAAGCATCACGCCCGCACTCAATAATGCACCCAGTGTGGTGGTTCGGCGAAAGATTAGTAACAAACCTGCAAACACTTCCATCAACCCACCAAAAAGCTGATAGCCTTTAGAGTACGCCATGAATGTCCACAAAAGTCCCATCGGACTCATTTCGCCGAGACGTTCGTAGAGGCGATAAGTGGTAATTGTACCAAATTGTAGTGGAAAAACCTTCACCAAACCATACGAAAGCATAGTTGCTGCCAGATAATAACGCAGGTAGATTCTGAGCCAATAAACCAATTTTTCGTGATTGGCTCGGCTGCGAGCAGCTACCAGCCAAACGATACTCCCGAGCGATGCAATAATGAGAATAGCAAGCTCTTGGAGCCAATTCCAAGTGGTATCGCCACTGCCATTCGGGCGAACAGTTATTTCATCTAAGTCCAAAAATACATTACCTAAAAGATTGATGATTGGTGTCCAAAACTTTTCAATTAGATTATAGACTGGTTCTCCGATAAAATCTAAAGGAAAAGGGAAGGTATTTAGACCAAAGAATAAAAAGCAAAAATAGAAAATCAGTTTATGAGCAACTGACCATTTAGCTTCGTTTGCCATAAGTGTAAAGGTTTAGAGGAAATTGCAGAATCAGAAAACGTTGAAAATATACAAATTTTCTATTTCTTTTTCATTGTTGGCTCTTGCAAAATAGCTAAAAAAAGAAAAAGCTGCACACAATCGTTGCAGCTATTTACCATTTACTAACCTAAACACTATTTATAAACCTATTTTTACCTCCTAAAAAGAGAAGTATAATACCGTGGATAACCCTCAGTTGGTTGATAAATAGTAGAAAAAATTTGTTCCACAAAAATCAGCACAATAATTTCCCCAAAATGTAGAAATTAATCCACAAAAACTCCCTCTGTAGATAATTCTCCTTCTATCTCAATTTTGGTACAAAGTTTTAAAACATAGTTGTACACTTAAACCAACTAACACATGAATAAGATAATAGTAAGTACTTTTCTGATTATTATTTCGATTACAACCGCCCAAGCTCAGTACAAACTGGGTATTGGTGCAAGGCTCAACTACGGCTATGGCCTGAGTGTAAAATACAAAATGAATAACAAAGAAGCCGTCGAAGGTATTCTGTATTCGAGATGGCAGGGTGTGAATCTCACGGGTCTCTACGAGATTCATAAAGCAGCCTTTCAGACACCTAACTGGCGTTGGTATTATGGAATTGGAGGTCACGTAGGATTTTGGCGTGATGGCAAACGCTATGGAAACCCGTGGTTCGATAACAACGATAATCACACGGTTATTGGAGCCGATGGTATTTTGGGACTTGAATACACCTTTCGGGAGATTCCACTCAACCTAAGTTTAGACTGGAAACCCGCCATTAATCTCATTGGCTATCAGGGAGTTTGGCTTGATGACGTAGCAGTAACGGCTCGAATCGCCATTAAGTAAAACTTCTTGTTTTCAACCGTTAATCATTCATAAATCTGTATTTAAAAAATGATTCTCATAAATGTAATTAACCATGAAAAACTTTCTAATAATCGGTCTGATGTTACTGTTTTGGTCGTGCGATAGCATTGATGTTGTACCACTTTTCAATAAAAATTACTCTATCAAAGGAGAACCCGAGCAAGACATTGAGTATGATATAAAACGAAATGAAAAATACGGCGAAAACGAACTTCAAAATTATGACATTTACTTACCCAAAAACCAATCAGATAAAGTACCAGTAGTTGTGTTGCTGCATGGTGGCGGTTGGAGCGAAGGCGATAAAAGTTTTATAAATCCGATTGTTGATATTCTCCGCCAAAAACGCACCAAATGTGCCATTGTAAACGCCAACTATCGACTTACCTTTCAGCAAGGTATCACTTATCAACAACAGTTGGATGATATTGGCTTATTGCTGAAAAAATTACAAAAAGACGCAAAATCTTTAAATATTACGCCAAAATTTTTCCTTTTGGGCATCAGTGCGGGTGGGCATTTGGCAATGTTATACTCGTACACGGCTGATGACAAAAAACTCGTTGAAGTGGTTGGTGGCATTGCAAGTCCTGCCGATTTAACCTCGGAAAGGCTCCGACAAGGACGTATGAACAGCGACATCATCAAGCTAATAGGAAAACCTTTTAACGATGAAACCATCGAACATTATCGTTCGGCAAGCCCAGTGTTTCAGATGAAGAAAACATCGCCCGCTACGATTTTATTTTATGGTGGAAGCGATACGATTGTACCGCCCGAGCAAGGAGAAAAAATGAAGCAAAAACTCGAAGAAATGGGAAGCAAACACGAATATCATTTCTACCCAGAGCTTTATCACGAATGGGGAAAACTACCCGAAACGATTGATAAAATGCTCGAATTTGCCGATAAATATCTTTAAAGACATATATTACTACTACTTCGCAACTCCAAGGCTGCCACCGAAAAAGGCAGCCTTTTTTTATGATACTTTTAGTTTAATCATGATTATTGTTCCTTGCCCAATTGCAGTATCAATATTAATCTGACCATCAAGATGCTCTTTTACACGATAATCAATATTATCTAATCCCTTACCGGCATTCGATGAATTTTTCACTTCAAACCCTTTGCCGTCATCTTCTATAATAACTGTAAGTTTATCTTCAATCTGCTTAAAACTCACCGAAATTTCGCTTGCATCGGCGTGTTTGCGAGCATTATTGATACATTCCTGAATGATGGCATACAAAGCCATTTCTTTGATTAGGTCAAGGCGAGCAAGAAATCCGTTATTTTGTATTCGCACCTTGGGGGCATCCGAATATCTGTACATCTCGATGAGCATCGCCACCAAGCCCAATTTTATGAGGGTACTCGATGCCAAACTATGCGAAATATTCCGTACTTCCTCGGATGTAAAATCAAGCATTGTGAGGCTTTTATTTAGGGCTTCGGTATCGTCTGCTTGCAGTGAATCATTTCTGGTCAAGACCGACAGATTTATCTTCAAAGCCCCCAGTATTCCGCCGAGTTTATCGTGCAGATCTTTGGCTATTCGCTGACGTTCGTTTTCTTGAATCTGCAATTCTATCTCAAATACTTCGGCCTGTAATTTCTTTTTTTCGTCTTGTGCAATTTTAAATTTAAGCGAAAGCCCAAGCGTGAGCATATACATCTCAAACATCGTACAGGCATAATAATAACTGTGAATCTCTTGTACGGGTGTATGATGTAGGTCTGAGATTGTTTCCCAAAAACCCATCGACAACACAGGCAACGTGGCAATCAGAAAAAGCCAAGCGGGTTTGTAATTGAGTCTTAAACTACGATACAGAAGAAAAATTGTAAGCGAACAAAGAACAAAAATGAAGAAATAAAATAGAAAACGGAACTGATAGACATTCCAACCAAAAACAATAAAAAGTACTACAACTGACACCGTACCGAAAGTGGCTACACTGATGGCTCGATTAATGGTAGCGTTTTTGTCATATCCATACACCAAAAACTCACGAGCAAAATATAGATAAAACAGTGATGCAAAAGAGGTAGGAATAGCGTAAAAGTTTTTTGTACGAATAATTTCGGGGATTCTTTCAAAAATTAGGTAATAATAGTCGTTGTAAACGAGCATCATCGTCAGCGATGATAACACACAGAGTAAATAAAAAAGATAGATTCTTTCTTTAAAGAAAAACAACAATGCCGACCCAAAAAGCAATAAAAAAACCATACTACCGATATAAACGCTGTGCAGTAAATCGTGGCGTTTGATGAAATTTTTGGCGGTATTTTGGCTAAACAGACGAAACGGATATACGCTTAGCGGATAATTGAGCGTACGCACCCGAACGTAAATACTACTCGCTTGGTGCGGCAATAACTGAAACGTAAAAGTAAGAAATGGACTGGAGAATTCTCTTGAATGAAGTGGAATATGCGAACCCGTAAGTCCAGTTTTTAGAATTTTGGCGGTGGGTTCTGCAAGCTGATACGACTGCAAGCTGTCGATACCTTTACTTACCAACGAAAAAACTCTGGTTTGATTGGCATTATTGACTACACTAAACTTCAACCATAAATAAGACTGATTATCGCCAAAATTAACGGTTTTTTGGGGTAATTGCTGAAAACTCGTTCGTTTGATTTGGCTGAAAGTAATTTTACCGCTGGGGTCAAGCAGAAAAGAAGTTTTACTCAGAAAATTAACTTCGTGGTCAGTCGGGTTTATTTCTACGGGGGTGTTTTGTGCTTGTGCAGCACCCATAATAAAGCATAGAAAAACAAATAGAATTTTCTTCATAAAAGACCTGTTTCGAAGGCAATCCTTATCAATTCAGCCGAATTTTTGGCTTTCATTTTATGAACAAGATTATCTCGATATTCATCGACTGTATATTTTTTCAGATTCAAGGCTATCGCAATATCTTCGGTTCGAAAGCCTCTCGATATAAACCCTAAAACCTCTTTTTCTCGTTTCGTGAGCGAAATCGCACCTGCAAATGTATCTTCGTTGTCGTGATTACGTTGTTTATTCTTAAAAATTTCCTCAGCCTCTTTCTGCAAATAAATATTGCCTTCCAAAACCGTCAGAATCGCCTTTTCGATTTCATCGATCGAAGTATTTTTAAATAAATAACCTTTTGCACCTAAATTTAGCGATTGTTTAATAAAATTATAATCACTGTGGCTCGAAATAACTATCGATCGTGTTTTACTGTTGTTTGTCTTTAATTCCTCTAAAACTTCTAAACCCGATAAGCGGGGCGAATCATTGCTGACCAGCGGCATGTTTAAATCAAGCAAAACAATTTGTGGATTGAGCAACTGGATATTCCAAAGCGTATCTTTACTTGTGTGGCATACCGCCACAACATCAAACAGTTGTGTAGCATTTAGTGTATTACTAAGTGTTTCGGCTAAAAGTTTGTGGTCGTCAGCAATCAATACGCTAATTTTCATGGCATTAGTTCTGGGCTTTCGCAATAAAATCTAAAGGTATATTTTATATCAAGATTTTAGTCATAGATTTTTGTTTAAGCATTTTTTTGAACAAGGACATTCGGCGTCTCGATACTACAATCAGACGGTTATTAGGCATTTCAATTTCTCGGAAGTCACTACCACATGCAATGTACTTAATATTAACCAAATATGATTTATGAATTCGATAAAAAAGCGAACTATCGAGTCGCTTTTCAACATCTTTGAGAGTTACAGCCACAATATCCATGCGGTCTTTGTAGTATATTTTAGTGTAGTTTATATCTGCTTCACAAAACAGAATTTTTTCGGGTGCAACCTTCGTGCGAATGGTAATCATTACTTCGTTCATAGCAAAAGTTTTTTTAGGCTCTAAAGGAGAAATCAGCATTAAAAAATTTTATAAAAATGTGCAGATTTAATGATAGGCAAAACAAAATTGCATAAATAAAAAGTGGCAGCCAACCCCCATAAATTGGGGTTAGCTGCCACTATCAACAAGGAATAATTGACTGTATAGTTATTTAAGCTTTTCGAAAAGCAGATTTTGTTGTTTCTAAAAAGATACTAGTAATCACTATAATCATTGCAAAAACGGTTACCCAGACAATGAAACGCTGATATTCGGGAGCCTCTATTCTCTTGATAATTATACCTATAAATGCCCACAGTACTGATACCCCAATAAAAGCATTATTAAAATTGAGTACCGTAATGCTTACAATAAAAGCACCAATCATTACCATTAGGCAGGTCCAGAAAACTTCTGATTGTCCAAATCCGTTCCAACCAAAAAACACTAATATTGCCGTAATATTGGCAATTGTAGCGATACAAATCCAACCTAAATAAATGCCAAAAACCGCTTTTGTAACGCCTGGGACCTGAATCTCAGTGTTTTTATTAAGAAAATGTATTCTCCTGACGATATCGATGAGGGTGATCAACAAAGCAAGCATGATCAGAATCGAGAAAAACAAATGTTCATAGTGCCAATAGAGAATCCAGAGGCTATTTAAGATACAGCTCACCACAAATCGTAGTCCGATTTTATCAACCAAAGCATTGGTCGATGGGTCAGGCGATTTGCTGAATAGATTCTTACTTTGTTTTACACAAAAAATCAATAATAATAAATAGATAATTCCCCAAATCGAAAACGTGATGCCCGCAGGCACAAAAAGATTTGGATATTGGTCTGAAAGTTGACCAGTAGTTTTATTATTAAATGGCACTGCATTGGCTAAATAATTGGTGGCTACCATTATCATAAAAAAGCCCCAATTGAGTATCTGTATTGTTTTTACCCCTATTTGTTTTGCTATTGTATTCATAATTCTAAAGATTTAAAGCACATAAAACGACCATGGTTTATACTCGTTCGTTTTCTATTTAGCTAGACGTTATCAATTAAGACTAATTTTTATTTAACAATGTTTTCAACATTTTTTTGAGTAGATTGAACTTCAGTTTGTTTGATCAATACCGTGTAAGAGGCAGGTTTTATACCCTCCCCATATTCAAAAGCGTAGATTTTGGTAAACTCAGCACCAAAAAACAAAATTAATGAAGAGTAATATACCCATGTAAGCAAGATAACTATCGAACCCGCAGCTCCGTAAATATCTGAAATATTTGATTGACCTAAATAAAATCCAATAAAATATTTTCCTATCATAAACAATAAAGCCGTTACGCCTGCCCCCATTAGGGCATCTTTGTTAGCTACTCTTCCGTCGGGTAATACTCTAAAAATAATTGCAAAAAGCAATGTCATTACTACCCAGATCACACCCAAATTGACTATTGTAAATAAATGAACGGTTGATTCTGTGAAAAGCAATGCTAATCTCTGGCTAAATGCCTCGAGCAAAGTATTAACCAAAAGCGAAACAATGAATAAAAAGCCGAAAGAAACGATTAAGGAAAAAGACAAAAAACGATTTGTCAAATATTTTAAAATTCCATTTTTAGGCTTAGCCTTAAGCGACCAAATCTGATTGATAGAATCTTGTATTTCGGCAAAAACACCAGTTGCTCCAACAAAAAGCATCACAAATCCAACAATTCCTGCAAAACCAGTCTTACCAGAAAGCTCAGCTTTTTGTACCATTTGCTGCACCTGTAAAGCAGCTTCTTTGCCAATCAGACCATCTATTTGTCCGTAGAGTTGGCCTCTAATAGCGTCTTGTCCGTAAAAAAAGCCAACTACCGATAAAAATATGAGTATCATCGGGGCCAACGAAAACAAAGTGTAATAAGACAACGAAGCACTCAGCTTAAAGGCATTATCATTCATAAAGCCTTCAAAAGTATTTTTTATAAGTTTTAAATATTTCATAATGTGTATATATAGGTAAGTAAGACTTCATCTGAGTCAATTTTTATAATGACTTCTGTCTTATCAAAACAAAATTTTATACCAGTATATATGGTGGGTATTTTTTTCCACAAAACATATACACATTCCAAATATTTCCCCAGTTTTTGGCCTTATAATCAATGGAATAGAAATTTTATCAGTATAAGAAACAGTCAAAACATTCACATTCTAAACCATTACAACTATGCGTTCAATTTTGTATATCATCGCCGTGATCTTAGTCATTGGATGGCTAATCGGTGCTTTTGCTTACAGTGCTACTGGAATTATTCACGTCTTATTGGTTTTAGCCATCGTATCATTCCTGGTAGGTTTTATTCGTAGAGGCAAAGTCTAATATTTAAAAGAAGATAGTTCATATTTATTCACTATAACAAATTAAAACAATGGAAGCTGTCATTTTAATCGGATTTTTAATAGCAGGTTTATTAACCTCATTTTCGCTGATTTTCTTTTCAAAACACTTCAGCCCTTTTAATTCTGAAGTAGTGAAAAATATGAACTCAGAATACAAACAAAAAGTTGACTACTTGAAAAAAATCAAACACAACTTTAGTCGTATAAAGCAAGTTCACGCCTGATGTATAAGATTGGCCTCTGCTATGCTTCAAAGCATCGGTTTTCTATATTGAAATCATTGTAAACTAAATGCCAAAAAGGTTTTTGTGGCTGTTCTCCTCTGGAAATAGGACATAAAGATTATGAGCATTTAGTTTACCATGTACTAAATACACTGTAAACTAAATAAGTATGAGTTTTGATTTAGTTCCCTCCCCATCGGGGAGGACGGCCGGCCGCTGCCGTTAGGGAGGATGCAAAATAAACTGATTATCAATCACTTACAAACCCCACCCTTTCTTTCCCTCCCCGATGGGGAGGGAGGAACACGAAAAAAATGTTGTACTTACGTAAATTACAATGTACTAAATTTTGGGTACACAACTTTTAAATTTAATAAATACCATGAAAACACAACACGACACACTCAGAGATACCCTCAACGAGCTGATAGAAATCAATCACAGTAGAATTGATGGCTACAAGAAAGCAATAAGCGATGTAACTCAGGAAGACCTGCAAGGATTATTTGGTAGTATTATCAACGAAAGCGATGGCTTTGCTGAATCATTGGCCGAGTATGTCGTAAAACTCGGTGGCGAGCCAAGCACTTCGAGTACGTTCTTAGGAAAAGTACATCAAGTTTGGTTGGATTTCAAAGCTGCACTTAGCTCTAAAAATCGACACACAATCTTAAATTCGTGCGAGTTTGGTGATACCCAAGCCATCAAGGCGTATGATTTGGCTTTAGAAATGAACGAACTTAGCGAGCCATTGCGGGCTTTATTAATCGTACAGCGAACAATTATTGCCGAATCTTTGGATATTATCAGGTCATTGATGAAAGCCAATACCGACACCAAATCTGAAATTGCAGCTTTAGATATTACTCAATAGGTAAAGCTTCTGACGAAACTCTATTTCGCACATACCCATATCAATCATCTTTAAAATAACTAAATTCATGCAAGCAAGTATTGGAATACCCAAAAGCGAAAGCCAAAAAATAACTGACATTTTATCGACATTACTGGCCGACGAACACGTATTGGTCATCAAAACTCGCAATTACCATTGGAATATCACTGGGCCAAGTTTTATGGAAATACACAAGTTCTACGAATCTCATTACGAAATTCTGACCGAAACCATTGATGAAATTGCCGAGCGTATCACTCAATTGGGGTATCAGGCAATTGGCACAATGAAAGAGTTTTTATCTGTCGCTCGCCTGACCGAAGGCCCGTACAACGAGCATCAGACCGAACAAATGAAAGTACTTTTAGCCGACCAAGAGACTCTTTGCAAGAATATCCGTAAAGACATTGATGATATTGCCGACTTGAAAGACCCCGTAACAACTGATTTCTTGACGGGAGTTTTGGCAAAACACGAAAAAATGGCTTGGATGATACGCTCATTCTTGAAATAAACTACCCTCATCTATCAATAGCTTTCTATTTAGTATAGGAAGCTATTTTTTATGGATATACCAAGCCCAAGCAATCAATACAAACTGTAAAGGTAGGCGAATCAAAGCTGCTTGATGGCTACCGATGGCAGGATTTTCTTTGAAAACATCAAAGATATGAAGCGGCAAAAACACCAGCATCATAATCAAGATTCCGAGTGTAGCCATTGAGCGAAAACGAGGAATAAAAACGCCCACGCCCACCGCAATTTCTGCGATTCCAGTCAGATAATTAATGGCTAAACTTGGCAAAAAATCAGGTATAAAAGGAGCATACATTTCGGGTTTGATGAAATGATTGATGCCACCAAAAATCAAAAAAGCCCCGAACAAGTAGGTAAGGATTAGTTTTAGGTTTTTCATAGTACAGTTTTTAGGATTGTATCGCTAAATATAGCGTTTACTATTGGTTCGACAACCAATTCTGCAAAACCTTTTCATCATCGCTCAGTTTTCCGACGATTCGGTAATTCGATTTACCCAAAATAATAGACTCTTTGGCTCGCTCGTTTACGACCGCATACGGAAACCTACCACTGGCATGAATAAAACGCATTTCGTTGTTTTGGTAGAGCAAAAATCCCGTGTGTGTATCAAGCCCGACCACATAAAGCCCAGTGCCAGTCTTTCGCACATCCGCCAAAAAATCAGTAATAGTATATCGGCTAAACCTACGTATCGACTCTTTTTCGACGAGCGATTTTATCATTTCTTCCGAAGGCAACTGTGCGAGTTTATTCCGTTCGATTTTCAAGCCCAAATCTTCCAAAACCGTTGTCACGAAATAGCCACAGGCAATTTTTCCTTCACCTGGGGTTTCGGTCTGCCCATAAAACGAATAACGAGTGCCATACCAAAAAGGCATTAAACTACGAAACTGACGAATAAATACTTGACTAAGATTATCACTGTTGGAAGCTAACTTCTTACGTTCATCAGCCAGTTGATGCAGTGTATTTTTATATTTTTTAGGTGTGAAATAAAACTGATGGTAGCCCCACAAAATGGGCGTTCGTTTCATAAAGTATAAATACACCGAAGCCGAAGCAAGCAAGAAAACAAGCAGAATATATTTTGTATAAGTGCGGCGTTTGGGGCGTTTTTGCATGAATGTTTCAGTATTGTAGCACAAGTTTGAAACTTGTGTTACAAATATTTGAGAAAAACTTTATTAAAACAAAAAAACAGCGAACTCACCCAAAGGCAAATTCGCTGCTTTTATGTAACTATGGTCTATTGTCCATCGTTCGTGGACTCAATTACAAATTCATTTTCTTCAACTCACTCACAGCGAAATCTGCTGCACGAGCCGTAAGAGCCATGTATGTAAGCGATGGGTTTACGCAAGATGCCGAAGTCATGGCTGCACCGTCAGTTACGAATACGTTGCTTGCTCCCCAAACTTGGTTGTTGGCGTTCAAAACCGAAGTTTTGGCATCACGTCCCATGCGGGCAGTTCCCATTTCGTGGATACCGATACCTGGGTTTTTGCTACGGTCATCGTAAGTCTGAATATTTTTCATACCCGCAGCGTCAAGCATTTCGGCTGCTTCATTCATCATTGCTACACGCATTTTCAGGGCATTTTCGCCCCAACCTGCATCAAATTCAACAACTGGTAAGCCCCACTTATCTTTTTTGTCAGAAAGCGTAAAGCGGTTGTTTGAATCTGGCAAAGTTTCACCAAAACCACCAATATTAAACGACCACGGCCCTACTTGTGTCATTGCTTCTTTGAAATCAGCACCGAAGCCGTCCATCTGACCGCCACGACCCCAACTTGCACGGCTGGCACCACCTTGGTAGCCAAATCCACGTACGAAATCACGTTTTTTGTCGCTACCCCAGTTTGTGAAACGTGGCACATAAATACCATTGGCACGACGACCATAATAGTACATATCTTCCATGCCCTCGAAAGTACCCGAAGCACCAACTGCTAAGTGGTGGTCCATGATATTACGACCCAATTGGTCCGACTCATTACCCAAACCATTCGGGTGAGTTTTCGACTTCGACTGCATCATAATCCACGCTGAGTTGATAGCTGAGGCATTCAAGAAGATAATTTTTGCAAAATATTCGTATTCTTCTTTTGTATTTTGGTCGATTGCTTTTACACCAACTGCTTTACCTTTTTCGTCATCGAAAATTACTTGGTGAACAATCTTATCGGTAGTTAAAGTCAAATTACCAGTTTTATTGGCTGCTGGCAAAGTTGCCGACTGCGTACTGAAATAACCGCCATAAGGGCAGCCACGCATACAAGCATTACGGAATTGGCAAGATGCACGACCCAAATCGGTTTGGATTTTGGTTGGAGCAGTCAAGTGAGCCGTACGCCCGATTGTAACGGCACGGCCACCAAATTTCTTGGCAACTCTCGATTTGAATTCTTTTTCAACACAGTTCATTTCCATTCCTGGTTGGAAATTTCCGTCAGGTAATACATCCAAACCATCTTTTGTACCACTTACACCGATGAAGCTCTCAACGTAGCTATACCACGGTGCTAAATCTTTGTATCGAATTGGCCAGTCGATACCATGACCGTCTTCGAGGTTTGCCGTGAAATCACGCTCGTTCCAGCGGTAGCTTTGGCGTCCCCACATCAACGAACGCCCACCTACGTGATACCCACGAATCCAATCGAATCCACGTTTCTCACCATAAGGGTTTTCTTTATCATTTTCAAACATATTGCGGTGTTCTTCACGGCCAGTATAACCCGTACGAACACTTGCCCAATATTGTTCACGAGCCATATTATCCATGTTTCCACGGTGCGGAAAATCCCACGGATTTTTCATTGCATTTTCGTAACCCTCCACGTGCTTAATGTCACGTCCACGCTCAATCATCAATACCTTTAAGCCCTTCTCACATAATTCTTTGGCAGCCCAGCCACCTGATATCCCCGACCCTACAACGATGGCGTCGTAAGTCATTTTCTCTTTTTCTTTACCTTGAATATTCATCAGATTGAATAGATTATTATTTAAGTATTATTAGTCTATAGTCCACAAACCACGGTCAGCAGTGGTAATAGTATCAGTACAATAGTCAAATTTTCTGTGGACAGTCGACTATCGACTGTTGACTATTTTATAAAGCCCAAGCTTTTTGTCCTGGAGTCATTTTTACACAACCCTCGTATTTACCCGGAACCTCCACATAGGCCAATGCTTGTTTACAACCAATTTCTGAAGTAAAGTAGCCCAAAAGCGTCAATTCTTTCATTATTTTGAAGAAAGGCACTGGTGGAGCTTCTTCTTTTCCTTTACTTTCTTTAGCAAGACCAGTTTCAGAATCTACAATTTTCTTAGCAGTTTCGTTTTTCTTAGCTTCATCGTTTGCCATCGCCTCAAATTTCTTCAAGAGGGCAGTTTGTTGCTCAGGCGTACTTTCCAAGAATTTTTTGCCACCATTGGCTTTTTTCGATTCTTCTTCGAGTGCATCCAAACCTTTCACAAAATGCTCTTGTTGCGAAGGTTTGTAACAGTCTTTCAGCATCATTTCTACGAATGGACCAACACCAGCTTCTTTAGCTCCTGGGGTTGTAGTTTTCGGAATAATGATTTCGGCTATTTCGGCAACCAAGCTTTTGTAGTCGGTCGATAACGCAAAAGAGGTTGCGGCTTCGGTTGCAGTATTAGACTTGCAGCCTTCGAGCATCGCAATCATTGTTGGGGCAGACAAAGCACCTCCCATCAGGTAGGCAACTCTTTGTATGGCATCTCTTCTATTCAATGTAAGACGTTCTTTTAGGATTGACAATTAGATTAAAGTGGTGAAATTACGAAAGAATAACTTGTCTGTGCAAGTATATACGAACGAAAATTCTAATAAAAGCGATAAAACATTGAAATTATTGTATTTTATTTTTATTCACCAAGCGAAATTATTACCATAAAATCTTTATTTTTTACTATGTTTTAAAATATTACCGAATTGCAAAAACATTTTTTTTAATTCAAAATCATAGACTTAAAGAAGCAAAGCAGTCGTTAAGTCCACTTTTTTAGAAAAAATTTTTATTTTTTTTATCTGAATAAAATTTTTGTTTCTAAAAAAAGTTATACATTTGTGCCAACAAATTAAAGACTAAGAAATACAAAACTTTAATCTGAAAATACCCTCGTCAGATAATAAAAGTTTTTAAAATAATTCCCCTTTAGGGGTTGGGGGTGGCTTTAAAAATATGAAAATAGCAGTAGTAGGAACAGGATACGTAGGACTCGTAACGGGTACTTGTTTTGCCGAAACAGGCAACCAAGTGACTTGTGTAGATATTGATGAGCGTAAAGTTGAGAAACTTCGCAAAGGAAAACTAACCATCTATGAGCCAGGTTTAGATGTGATTTTCGACCGTAATACTAAAGAAGGTCGTTTGAAATTTACAACAAATTTAGCTGAAGGTATCAAAGATGCACAAGTGATTTTCTTGGCATTGCCGACACCTCCGGGTGAAGATGGTTCAGCCGATTTGAAGTATATTTTGGGGGTTGCCAATGACCTTGGGCCATTGCTCGAAAATTATGCAGTAATTATTGATAAGAGTACAGTACCAGTAGGCACAGCCGAAAAAGTACGTGAGCGTGTAGCCAAAAATGCAAAAGTTGAGTTTGATGTTGTATCAAACCCAGAGTTTTTGCGTGAAGGTGTTGCCGTTGAAGATTTTATGAAGCCTGACCGTGTGGTTATCGGTACGACTTCTGAAAAAGCTAAGAAAGTAATGGAAAAATTGTATGCTCCGTTGGTGCGTCAGGGAAATCCGATTATCTTTATGGACGAGCGTTCGGCCGAAATGACAAAATATGCAGCGAATGCTTTCTTAGCAATGAAGATTACGTTCATGAACGAAATCGCTAACCTTTGCGAAAAAGCAGGTGCCAATGTCGATGATATTCGTCGTGGTATCGGTACTGATAGCCGTATTGGTAAGCGTTTCTTGTTTGCTGGTATTGGTTACGGTGGAAGCTGCTTCCCGAAAGACGTACAAGCTTTAGAAAAAACTGCTAATGAGTTTGATTACGATTTCAAAATTTTGAAATCAGTAATGAAAGTAAACGAGAAGCAAAAAACAAAGATGATGCCACACGTAAAGGCATATTTCGATGGCGATTTGAAAGGCAAAACAATTGCTCTTTGGGGATTGGCTTTCAAACCTCACACTGACGATATTCGTGAAGCTCCAGCTTTATATAATATCAAAGAATTGCGTAAAGCAGGTGCTAAAGTAGTAGTTTATGACCCAGAAGCAATGGAAAATGTGCGTGGTGTAGTTGGTAAAAAAGTAAAATATGCTAAAAGCCCCTACGAAGCCATTGAAGGAGCTGATGCCTTGATGATTATGACCGAATGGCCAGAATTCCGTACACCAGATTTCGATAAAATGGAAGCTGCTCTCAAAAATAAAGTTATCTTTGATGGCCGTAACCTTTACGAATTAAAAGATATGCGTGATTTAGGCTACACATATTTCTCAGTTGGAAGACCCCTAACCCCTAAAGGGGAATAAAAGGA
>NZ_JBMLRC010000277.1:17623-24262 GCF_049241225.1 Emticicia sp. | reverse complement strand
GCTACACATATTTCTCAGTTGGAAGACCCCTAACCCCTAAAGGGGAATAAAAGGAGTCCGTTAATTTTTTATACATATAAATAAACAAAAACTCCCCTTTAGGGGTTGGGGGTATATGAAAAGAGTATTAATAACAGGCGGTGCGGGTTTTTTGGGTTCGCACCTTTGCGATAGATTTATCAAAGAAGGACATTATGTAATTGCGATGGATAACCTAATCACGGGGGATTTACGCAATATCGAACATTTGTTCAAGCATCCAAATTTTGAGTTTTATCACCACGATGTGAGTAAGTTTATTCACGTTCCGGGTGAGTTAGATTATATCTTGCACTTTGCTTCACCAGCAAGCCCGATTGATTATTTGAAGATTCCGATTCAAACACTAAAAGTGGGTTCACTCGGAATTCATAACTGTCTTGGTTTGGCTCGTGTGAAAAAAGCAAGAGTGATAATTGCCTCAACATCAGAAGTTTACGGCGACCCACAAGTTCACCCACAAACCGAAGAGTATTGGGGACACGTAAACCCAGTTGGTCCACGTGGTGTATATGATGAAGCAAAACGCTTCCAAGAAGCCATGACAATGGCCTATCATACTTATCATGGTTTGGAAACCCGTATCGTGCGTATCTTCAATACGTATGGCCCAAGAATGCGACTCAACGACGGACGTGTATTGCCTGCATTCATCGGACAAGCATTGCGTGGCGAAGACCTTACTATCTTTGGTGATGGTACTCAAACTCGCTCATTCTGCTACGTAGATGATTTAGTAGAAGGTATTTACCGTTTATTACTTTCTGATTATGCTTACCCTGTAAATATCGGTAATCCATCAGAAATTACGATGAACGAATTTGCCGAAGAAATCATCAAATTGACAGGGACAGACCAAAAAATCGTGCATAGACCATTGCCGAAAGATGACCCTAAGCAACGTCAACCAGATATTACGAAGGCGAAAGAAATCTTAGGTTGGGAACCAAAAGTAAGCCGTGCGGAAGGTTTGAAGATTACCTACGAATATTTTAAAAACTTACCAAAAGAAAGACTTTTTGAGGAAGTTGCTCACCGTGAGTTTAATAAGAAATAATTGAAAGTAGTCCACGGTCATTAGTCAGGAAGTTTACAGTAAACTAATGGACTTACAGATTATCATCTAACCGAGTGAATAATCACCTCATATTTTAAAACCCCCATCGGAAGGAAATTCTGATGGGGGTTTATTTTTGGTTTATAATTTCACCCTAACCACACTCGTGTACTGCCCTCTGATGATAATTTCTTGACCATCGACTACAATTTTCACTGCTTTATTGGCTGGATTATGCCCCCAGTATGCAGTATAAAGAACATCCTTGCTATCATCGTCACGTTTTTTCATTACCAACGGAAAACCTTTGATAAAAGCTTCGGTCGGGAGTTTGTTATCGCCCGTCACTCGGCGACCGTCAGGTAGTGTTACATCGGGATATTCGATGGGCGTATTAGCATCAATAATATCTTTGTTTACGCTCATTGCCCACACCCCCGCCATGAGCCAATCAATATTTTTTTGTGATTGAAACGGATAACTCGAAAGTCGTTCACCGAAACGATTTTCTCGGTATTTTTCGGTGTCGAGTTCCATCGCTTTACTTCCCCACAAATCAGGGTTATCCACTTTTGTATTAGGGTCGCTCCAAAGGTCAATTCCATCAAGCCACATACTCCAAACACCCCAACTTTGCATCAAATCGGGCGGCACAATTGGCTTAGTTTTGATTCTAAAAACTTCTCCGCTTGATGTTCGGTGCGTTTGCTCGCCCAATTGCCAATCAAGTGCTTCTACTTCATGCCAAATATTGGCCAGTGCTTTCTTATTTGGTTCAATTTTTTTCGAGATCAATCCTTCGGTCATTAGATGATAAATCGTACCTACGTTTCGTAAGTCATTACAATAGCCGCCCACCTGTGAAACCGTAACTGATTCTCGCACCGAATTCCAAACATTTCTTGTTGGTATCGCAGAAAACGCCCGATTGTATGCTTCAAAGCCACTTCCTTGCCATTTTAGCACATTTGTCATTCCTTGAGCATCTCTCTCACCCTCAAATTTGGCTCGGCTCACTCCTCTCGGGTTCAAACTCCAAATTGCAAATTCGCCCTCGGCATTCTGGCGTTTAAGTTCTTGCAAAGCAATGCCAATTTTTCCTATATTTTTACTGCTGTTCCAAACGCCAATGGGCTCGAAATTAAGACTCAAATAACCCGTTTTTACATTCGGACTTACAACTTCGGCAAAGTTTTTCCGTAAAACATTCGCATCAACCCTATCGAGCCACTGGTTGACAACTTCTTCGGTTGTTGTATAAGCCTTCGGGCAACCTGAGTCATATAACCATCCATCATAATCCATCCACGCTCTACGAACTGCATTTGGAGCATTATGTACATAGGTCACCCCTCGTTTCATGGCTTTTTCTCCATTTATATCAGTCCCTGATAAATAAGAAAACTTCACAATTTTGCCTTTTGGCAAAGTAAACTCAGGAAAGGCATCATAAAAATCAGGTAAGATACTTTCACTCGCAAATTGAGCAGGGTTCCAGAAATAAATAGCATTACTGACAGTATCGGTTGTCATGCGTTTGCCTGGAACTGTAATATACTGTTGAAGCCAATTTCGGGCGTTCCAATGTTTGCCTCTTTCTGTATAAACTTCAATCACGCTAAGGTCGAAACCTGCCATTTCCGAAATATCTAAATTCTGTAAAGGAGCTGTATTTGATTTTTCACTTAAACCAATATAAAAACCCTTTTCATAATTTCTATCATTCATAAATGGCCTATTCCATTGTTCGTCGGTCAATCTCCCATTCTCAACTTTCAACTTTGAAAGCACTTCTCGCACCGAACCATCGGCACGTAGATAGTTGAACCCATCAGTCACTTTCGGAAAACCCGAAAAATTTACATCAATACTTTTTCCACGTCGACTTGTCGATAATAAAGGCGGCTGAGTTTGTGGTAAAGTTGTCGGTTTTTCTTGCGGAATTGTATTTGGTTTTTCTTTTGAAGGAACTGTTGGTTTGGTTGAGTTGGCAGCATCAATGGCTTTTTGTCCGCACAAAATTAGGGTTGTTCCATCGGGTGTTTTTTGAGCTAAACAAAATTGCGGCATCACAAAACTTTTCGGCATTTCAAGCCCACCATTGGCAGTTGGTTCGGCAAAATACTGCACGTGGTTTTTATAGTTTGTTACCACATCGGGGCGTGAAAGCATATTTGCACCACGCACCACAAAGCTGTCCATTTCGCCCTGAATCACAAAAATTTTATCGCCATCGAGCCAAGCTCTAAGCGGCTGATTGGTAGCTTGCCATTGACCGATAATTTGTCCGTGACGTGGACGCAAAACCAGTCTTCGGAACTGAGCCGTGGCATCAAAAAAAGCGACGAATAGCAATAGTACAGCAACGTATTTTCTCATTAAAATAAAAGTTTAAAAGCTAAATCAAGACAAATTTATAGGTTTTTCGTAGAAAATCTGTGCATCAGATTTTCCTAAAAACCCATACTGCACAACAATCAACTACATTTTCTGACTTTTAGTATTCATTTTCAGTAAAATCATTGACCACAAAACAGTACAATTTGAGTACAAAATTGATTATTTTCTGAGGTGTTGTTTTTCTATCATTTTAAGCCCATAATTACGTATCGTCGTTATGAGTTCTATGATTTCCTTTCCTTGTTCTGTTAGGCTATATTCGGTCTTTGGTGGCACTACCGCAAAAACTTCACGATGGATGTAGCCATCTTCTTCCAATTCTCTGAGCTGCGTAGTCAGCATTTTATCCGAAATATGCGGAATATCCTTTCGCAATTCACCATAACGCATAGTTTGGTCTTTCAACCTCCACAGAATCGGGGCTTTCCAAGTTCCACCAATTTGTTCCATCACCAGCTGCACTGGATTGTAGTAAACTTTCCCGTTGTATATAAAATCTGGCATATTAACTATCTGTTTATCAATTACTTTCTAAAAAGTATGTATCGCACTTTTGGGTTATACTATTGGTAAAAGTATATACAGTTTGCAGATTTGCAAAGTAAAATTTTAAAAAATAATCTTCAACTAAAGTCAACGTATAAAATCCATCAAAAACACGCCTCTACCAATGAATTATCAATATTTTACTAAATTATTTCTCTATGTTTTTATTTTTGTATTGCCTATTTGCTTGATTGGCGATTTCAAAAAAATGAACATCGACTGGATGCTGATTCCTGTAAGTTTTATTATCAGTTTTGTATTTTCGGTCATGAATAAAGTAGGCGAAATCAACGAAAATCCGTTTGAAAACAACATTTCGGATATACCAATGACGGCACTCTGCAATACCATCGAACGGGATTTAAAAGAAGCTCTGGGCGAACCTTTTCCCGAAAAATTAGAAGCAAAAAATGGATATTTATTTTAAAATCAACAATATATGAAAATAGCAATTATTGGTTCGGGAAATGTTGGAGGAGCATTGGCACAACAATGGATTAAGGCAGGTCATACAGTCCTAATCGGTGCAAAATTTCCTTTGAGTGACAAAAACATCAATTTGGCAACAAAAATTGGTGAAGATAGATTTGCAGCCATCGAAAATGCCGTGAAGCAGTCGGAAGTGATACTCATTGCCACGCCACCGACGGCAATCTTTGAGGTTTTAGAACAAATGGGCGATGTATCGGGCAAAATACTCATCGACGCCACCAATTCAGTGATGAAAACACCCGAACCGTACAAAACGGTGTATCATTGCTTGGCCGATAAAACCAATGCCGAAGTTGTCAAATGTTTCAATACTACGGGTTTTGAAAATATGCTGAACCCCATCTACAACGGCGAAGGAATTGATATGTTTATGGCAGGCGATAGCGATAAAGCAAAAGCAGTGGCCAAGCAACTGGCATTAGACTGCGGATTCGGCACCTGCATAGATTTTGGAAAAGCAGATAAAGTAGAGTTACTTGAAAAATTTGCTCTTTCGTGGATAAACTTAGCCATCATGCAAGGTCATGGTCGAGATATGGCCTTTAAGCTTATTCGCAGATAAATGATTTGTCATAGATTTAGGTTGTTCAAAAAAAATACATCTTCAATCTACATTGCTTAATCGTTAATCTTAAATCTATTTATAAATAACTCGCACTTATAAACGTACTTCTTCGTTTTACTAAAAGTCACCTAATCTGATGGGTGACTTTTTTTAATTTTATTCTAATTCTTTTGGTCGTATTTTTGTTATTCTAAAAAGAAAAAAACATTACCACATGAAAAAATATTTTCTCGCTGCCTGTATGGCGTTTTCATCAATAGCCAATGCACAAACGCTTCTCGAAGACCAATTTCAGTTTAATTTTTTGGCACTTAACCCTGCCTTTGCGGGTGCAAGAGAAACTTTCAGCATGAATGCCATGCTCGGAAACCAATTTAACGGAACACTTCGCCCACAACAAATTTATCAACTTTTCTCAACCGATGGAGCAATTCAACAAGGTCGTGGTGGTTTGGGGCTACAAGCTTTCAATAGCAATATCGTTGGATTTAATAATTCGGGCGTAAAAGTTTCCTACGCCTACCGCAAACAAGTGGGTGATCTATTCTCGGTTGGCCTCGGAGCTGACGCTGGTTTTATCTATCAACCAACACTCATTGCAGGGCTTGGACTAAAACAAATGTATCCGTATGCTGGGTTGGGAGGTTTGCTCAATGCCGAGCGATTTTTTGTGAGTCTATCGAAACCCGTTCTTTTCATCAACGACGAAGGACTTTTCAATAGTAAAAAACCTTTTTACACGATGTTGGGTTTTTCATTAGGAGAATACGACGGCACGATGTTTAATATCAGTACATTGATTGAAACCAATAAGGCAGTTGGCAATGGATTTTATCTAAATGGAAAAGCGTGGTTTGGCAGAAAATTCGGACTGGGCGTTTCGTATCGTTCGCAAGAAGTGAGTGGAGCACGAACCAACAAACTCATTCCGATGGCCGAATTTCAAGTTTCAGAAGCCATTCGTCTCGGAGCATCTTACGACGCCAAACCGCCAACCTTTAATAGTTCGGGGTCGCCCACAAGCAATTTCCAACAAAGAGGTATTTTACAGATTTATTTCCGATACGAAGGTCGTGGCGACGAACGTAGTACCAATCGTTTGAAATATTATTAATTAGAAGGTTTCGATGAAAACTGAATTTGCTTATAAAAAGCAGGATTTTGCATTAATCATTAAGCATTAAACATTAATCATTAGTTTATCTATTTGAATTTTGCAAAAAAAATGTTACTTTATAGAATACGTACCGTAACTTTGCACAGATTATAAAGTTTACTCATTTCCGACATATACCATAGTTCAATGGACCAATTTTCATACATTGCCAATGCCGACGTAGCCGCATTGGACGCACTTTACCAACAATACAAAGAAAATCCAACTTCTGTTGATGAAAGTTGGCAGAATTTCTTCAAAGGTTTTGAATTTAATCAAACATTCAATGGCTCAAACGGAGCAACAAAATCTGTGGCAGGCGTTCCTGCGGCAGGCGTTCCTGCGGCAGGAGCCCCTGTAAGTGCAGAACATACCCGCAAAGAG
>NZ_JBMLRC010000277.1:0-17523 GCF_049241225.1 Emticicia sp. | reverse complement strand
GGCAGGCGTTCCTGCGGCAGGAGCCCCTGTAAGTGCAGAACATACCCGCAAAGAGATGGAAGTAGTGCATCTGATTCGTGGATACCGTTCACGTGGACACTTACTTTCAAAAACTAATCCAATCGGCGGACGTAAAGACCGTCAACCAATGCTCGACCTTGCTGATTTTAATCTTTCTGATGCAGACCTTGATACTGTATTCGAAGCAGGGATCGAATTGTTCGGAGAAGCCGCTACACTTCGTAAAATTGTTGATGCTTTAAAGAAAGTTTATCTCGGAAAAATTGGCTTTGAATACCTTTATATTAGAGATAGAAAAGCAAAAAACTGGTTACGCAAGAAAATCGAAAACGAATATCTGCACTTCGATCCAACGCGTGAACAAAAACTTCGCATTTTTGAGAAATTGAACGAAGCTGTAAACTTCGAGAATTTCATTCATACAAAATTCTTAGGTAAAAAACGTTTCTCGCTCGAAGGTGGCGAATCAACCATTCCTGCCCTTGATATTGCCATCAACCGTGGAGCAGAATTAGGTGTAGAAGAGGTTGTAATCGGAATGGCCCACCGTGGACGCTTGAATGTTTTGACAAACATCATGCAAAAGCCTTATGAACAAGTATTTAACGAATTCGAAGAAAATGTAACGCTTGAATCATATAGCGATGGTGACGTAAAATACCACATGGGTTACACCAGCCAAGTGGAAACTCCAGAAGGCCACCGTGTAAGCTTGAAATTAATGGCGAACCCTTCGCACTTAGAGGCTGTAAATCCAGTGGTGGTTGGTTATGCACGTGCCAGAGCCGATGCTCACTTCGAGAAAGCGGCCGTAAAACCAAACGACCGTGACGATATTTACGACAAAGTATTGCCAATCTTAATTCACGGCGATGCAGCCGTAGCGGGTCAAGGTATTGTATATGAAGTAACACAAATGTCGAACCTCCCGGCGTACTACACCGGCGGAACGCTCCATTTTGTAATCAATAACCAAGTAGGTTTCACAACCGATTTTGATGATGCTCGTTCGGCAATTTACTGCTCTGACATCGCTAAAATCATTGATGCTCCAATCTTCCACGTAAACGGCGACGACCCAGAAGCAGTAGTTTATGCCATGAAATTGGCTACCGAGTTCCGTCAAGAATTCAACCGTGATGTATTCGTTGATATGGTTTGTTACCGTAAATATGGTCATAACGAATCTGACGAACCACGTATGACTCAGCCGACGATGTACAAAACCATCGACTCACACGCCAATCCACGTGAAATTTATTTGCAAGAATTAATGACTCGTGGCGAAGCCGATACAAAGTTTGCCGAAGAAATGAAGAAAAGTTTCGAAGGTGAATTACAAGACCTTTTGGCGAAAGTAAAACAAAAACAATTGCCTTACCAAAAACCAAAATTGGAAGAGGCTTGGGCAAAACTTCGTCGTTCGGTGCCAGAAGATTTCGAGAAATCACCAGCAACGGGTATTTCACAAGAGGTAATTGATAAAGTTGGCAAAGCATTATCGAATGTTCCAGCTGACTTCAAGCCTTTAAAACAAATCGAAAAAATACTCGACGAAAGAAAAGCAATCTTCGCACAAGACAAACCATTCAACTGGTCGGTGGGTGAATTGATGGCTTACGGTTCGATTCTTAATGAAGGAAAATTTGTTCGTTTCACAGGTCAAGACGTACAACGTGGTACATTCACGCACCGTCACGCAGTATTGCACGATTCTGAAACTAACCAAAATTATAACAACTTGTCTCATTTAGGCGAAGGACAAGGCAAATTCGAGATTTATAACTCATTATTATCGGAATACGGTGTAATGGGATTTGAATATGGCTACGCAATGGCCAACCCAGATGCACTCGTAATTTGGGAAGCACAATTCGGTGACTTCGCCAACGGAGCTCAAACCATGATTGACCAATTCATTTCAGCCGCTGAGTCGAAATGGAACTCAATGAATGGCTTGGTATTATTATTACCACACGGTTACGAAGGTCAAGGTCCTGAACACTCAAATGCTCGTCCTGAGCGTTTCTTACAATTGGCAGCCGAGTATAATATGTACGTTTGTACGTGTACTACGCCAGCCAACATTTTCCACATGTTGCGTCGTCAATTGGCATTGCCTTTCCGCAAGCCTTGTGTTCACTTATCTCCAAAATCAATGTTGCGTCACCCATTGGCGGTTTCAGCGATGAGCGATTTCGCCGAAGGAACATCATTCCAAGAAGTTATCGGAGATAAATACGCCGACCCTAAAAAGGTAAAACGTGTATTGCTTTGCAGCGGAAAAGTGTATTACGATTTACTCGACAAACAACAAAAAGAAGGCCGCACTGATGTAGCCATCATTAGAGTTGAGCAGTTGCACCCATTCCCTAAAAAACAAGTGGAGGCAGAATTGGCAAAATACAAAGCAAAAGAAATCATTTGGGTACAAGAAGAACCTGAAAACATGGGTTATTGGTCATTTGTATTGCGTGAATTCCCAGAAGTTGGTTTGGGTAATGTAGTAGCTCGTAAATCGAGTGCTTCACCAGCAACAGGCTTCACGAAAGTACACGCAAAAGAGCAATCCGACCTCGTTGAAAGAGCTTTTGCAGCCAAATAACACCAAAGAAACTAAGTTAGCCTTAGAAAATGTTGATATATAATAAAGAAGAAAAAAAAGCAGTAGAAAAATAGAATCATCATGGCAATAGAAATGAAAGTCCCTTCGGTGGGCGAATCAGTAAGCGAAGTAACCATCGCTTCATGGACAAAAAAAGACGGTGATTTAGTCAAAATGGATGAAGTTATCTGTGAATTGGAGTCAGATAAAGCCACATTCGAACTACCCGCCGAAGCCGACGGAATTCTAAGAATAGTAGCCCCAGAAGGTACTACCCTACCCATTGGAGCATTAATATGCAAAATCGAAGCTGCGGGAAGTACAGCAGTAGCAGCTCCTGCGGCAGCCGAAGCCCCAAAAGCAGCGGCCGAAGCTCCAGCAGCACCAGTTGCTACCAAAGTAATTGATGTAGTCGTACCAGCAGTTGGCGAATCAATTTCTGAAGTTACGATTGCAGCTTGGAGCAAAAAAGAAGGCGATAGCGTAAAAATGGACGAAGTTATCTGCGAACTCGAATCAGATAAAGCCACTTTTGAGTTGCCTTCACCAGAAAACGGAGTATTGACAATCGTTGCCCAAGCAGGCCAAGTTGTGCCAATTGGCGGAGTAGTAGCTAAGATTACAGTAGGCGGTGCAGCAGTAGCAAGCCAACCAGCAGCGGCTCCAGCACCAACTACAAGTGCAGCACCAGCCACTTCTGATTCAAGCTATGCAGCAGGACATCCATCACCAGTAGCGGCGAAAGTTTTAGCCGAAAAAGGTATCGACCCAGCAACAGTTCAAGGTACTGGCATTGGTGGACGTATCACAAAAGATGATGCTGTAAAAGCTGAAAAACCAGCGGCAGCTCCTGCACCACAAGCAGCAAAACCGGTAGCAACTCCTGCACCAGCAGCCCCTGCTACACAAGGAGGCAGAGCGTCACGTCGTGAAAAAATGACTTCATTGCGTAAGACAATCGCCAAACGTTTGGTTGCAGTAAAACAAGAAACAGCTATGCTCACAACCTTCAACGAGGTTGACATGAAACCAATCATGGATTTAAGAGCAAAATATAAAGATAAATTCAAAGAAGTTCATGGCGTAGGCTTAGGCTTTATGTCGTTCTTCACGAAAGCTTGTGCGATTGCATTAAAAGAATTCCCAGTAGTAAATGCTTACATTGATGGCGATGAAATCGTGTATAACGACTACGCCGATATCGCTATTGCGGTTTCAGCTCCACGTGGTTTGGTAGTGCCAGTAATCCGCAGTGCAGAACAAATGAACTTCGCTCAAATTGAGTCGGAAGTAGTTCGTTTGGCAGGAAAAGCTCGTGAAAACAAACTTACGATTGAAGAAATGACGGGTGGAACATTCACCATCACCAATGGTGGTATTTTCGGTTCGATGCTTTCTACACCAATCATCAACGCTCCACAATCAGCTATCTTGGGTATGCACAACATCGTTGAGCGTGCAGTGGTGGTAAATGGAGAAATCGTTGTTCGTCCGATTATGTACGTGGCTCTTAGCTATGACCACCGCACCATCGACGGTAAAGATTCGGTTAGCTTCTTAGTAAGAGTTAAACAACTCTTGGAAGACCCAACAAGAATTCTTTTAGGTGTGTAATCATGACTAAGTGGGAATATAGAACGGTAACTGTTGAAACTGAGGAAGCAAAAACTTTCATAGACAGTCTTAATCTTCTTGGCGGAGAAGGTTGGGAACTTGTTTCAACATTTACCATTGAAAATATTACCAGCAGGTTTCTTGTTAGTGGTACTGAAACATCTGGAATTGTAGCAGTTTTAAAAAGGCCGAAGGAATAAACAATGAAAACATCAACTTTCATAACGTCAAATCCTGACATTTTGATGGGAAAACCCACCATTACAGGAACACGTTTGGCTGTGGATATGATTTTAGAGAAATTGGCAGCTGGACAGACAGAACAACAATTACTCGAGGATTATCCCCGACTAACTCACGAAGCAATTCAAGCTGTTTTACAATTTGCAGCCGAAGCCGTTCGTGAAATGAAAGTTTACTCGATAGCTTCATGAAAATTGTAGCTGACGAAGGAATTGAGAGTAAAATTGTAGCCACACTAAGACAAAATGGCTATGATGTTTTATACATTGCAGAATCATTTCCTTCAATTTCGGATACAGAAGTTTTGCAAATTGCTTTAAATGAATCGGCTATCTTGCTTACAAAAGATAAAGATTTTGGTGAATTAATTTTCAAGCTAAAATTTCCTCATAAGGGGATTGTCCTTGTGAGGCTCGGTGAAAATATGAGTTCGATTCATAAAGCTGAAATTTTATTAAAAGCATTTCAAAAACACTTTGAAGAATTTAAAGGACATTTTTCAGTTATTGACGAAGAGTTTATCAGAATTAGGTAAAAATATCTCATAAAGGAGATGAATATATAATATGCAATACGACGTAGTAGTAATAGGCTCAGGGCCTGGAGGATATGTGGCGGCGATTCGCTCGGCACAATTAGGCAAAAAAGTTGCCATCATCGAAAAATACAGTGTTCTGGGGGGAACGTGTCTGAACGTTGGATGTATTCCATCAAAAGCCCTCCTCGACTCTTCGGAGCATTTCTATAATGCTGCTCACCACTTTGCCGACCACGGTATCGAGATTTCAGCACCAGTGGCAAATCTTGGTAAAATGATTGGCCGTAAAAATGGTGTTGTTGAGAAAATGAACGCAGGTATCAATTTCTTGATGAAGAAAAATAAGATTACGGTTCATAATGGTCTTGGTTCGTTTGTTGACAAAAACACCATCAAAATCACAAAAACTGATGGTTCGGAAGAAACAATCACAACCCAACAAGTAATCATTGCAACTGGCTCGAAACCAACGATTCTACCTTTCATGAACTATGACAAGAAAAGAATCATTACGAGTACAGAAGCTTTGAGTTTAACTGAAATTCCAAAACACTTAATCGTTATCGGTGCGGGTGTAATCGGTGCTGAATTAGGTTCGGTTTATGCTCGCTTAGGTGCTAAAGTTTCGTTTGTAGAATTTGCCGATTCGATGATTCCGACAATGGATAAGACAATGGGCAAAGAATTACAAAAATCAGTTAAAAAACTCGGAGCCGATTTCTTCTTCAATACGAAAGTAACAAAAATTGAAAACTCAGGCGAAGAAGTCACTGTAACTGCTGAAGCTGCCGATGGAAAACCAGTTGAAATTAAAGGTGACTATTGCTTAGTTTGTATTGGTCGCCGTGCATATACCGATGGCTTAAACTTAGAAGCCGTTGGCGTAGCTACTGACCGTGGCAAAGTTGTAGTTGACGAACATACTTTAGAAACTAACGTAAAAGGCATTTATGCCATCGGTGATGTTGTTCGTGGAGCGATGCTCGCCCACAAAGCCGAAGAAGAGGGCGTTTTTGTAGCCGAAGTAATGGCAGGACAAAAACCACATATCAATTATAATCTTATTCCTGGAGTAGTCTATACTTGGCCAGAAGTTGCTTCAGTTGGTGCAACCGAAGAAGAGCTAAAAGCCAAAGGTGTAGCATACAAAGCTGGAAGTTTCCCATTCAAAGCTTTGGGTCGTGCAACTGCCAGTGGTGATACCGATGGTTTAGTAAAAGTTTTGGCTGATACTGCCACTGACGAAATTCTGGGCGTACACATCATCGGTGCAAGAGCTGCCGATATGATTGCCGAAGCCGTTACGGCAATGGAATTTAGAGCAAGTGCCGAAGATATTGCTCGTATTTCGCACGCTCACCCAACATACATGGAAGCCTTGAAAGAAGCCGCTTTAGCAGCAACTGCCAATCGTGCGATTCACTCGTAAGAGAAATATCAATAAATATACTGAAAGCCTTTCGTAAAAACGGAAGGCTTTTTTATTTACTATCTTTTCCGCTTGCTATTTCTTAAATTTGCAGGCCGATAAATATTAAAGCATGCAAAAACTCATCGAAAACTCGCCAATCAAATGGCACCATATACTCTTTTTTAGTCTTTTAGTTGCTATCATTCCGCATACTGGTTTTTGGTTCGACCTTAATAACGACTGGCCTCGTTGGTCGGCTTATGCCTTAGAGCATGGTTTAAGCCAAATTTATAATTCTGACACTAACTATATGCCCATTTATTTGCACGGCCTATACTGGTTTGGCAAGATGCACGGCACAAAAGAACTCATTTACGCCAACAGTTATCAACTCAAATATTTCTTTTTATTGTTCGATTTTGCAGGGGCAATCGCCATCGCTTATGCACTTCGCAAATATTATACTCGCCAATTTGCCGAATACATGTTGCTTTTCAACATGGGTTATTTGTACTGCACCACCATTTGGGGGCAACTCGACAGTGTACCAACTACCATCGTAATCTTAGCCATCATCTGCCTTTTCGAGCGAAAACTCCTTTGGGCGGCACTTTTTTGTACGCTCTCAATCTACGCCAAACTTCAAGCGATTGTTTTCTTACCATTTTTTGTAATATTACTCGTTTATCAGTTGAGTATAAAGTTTGATAAAACATTGATTGTGAAGATGTTAGCAGTGTCCATAATCGCTCAACTCATCTTACTAAGTCCATTTATTTTGGGTGGAACTTTCAGCAATTTCTTGAAAGTTGTACGAGAATCAGTTGGTTTCTTTCCTCGTGTTTCGGTCAACGCCTTTAATATTTGGTATTTGTTGCTCAAACAAGACCCCTCAACCATCAACGATACCCTGACTTTTGCAAGCCTTACTTATAAAAAATGGGGTTTTCTTATGTTTTTTACGCTATCAGCTATTACGTTTCTACCACTGATAATCAGCACATTAAACAAAATTCTTTCTAAAAAAACCTTAGACCAAGACTACTACGCCCTACTTTGGCTAACTGCCGCAACTACCGCCATAGTGTTCTTTTTTGTGAATACTCAAATGCACGAACGCTACTCGTTTCCTGCTATACCGATGTATTTTGCGTATTCGTTGCTCACTAACCGTTATTCGATTTTTGCTTTAACTTCGGTTGCTCATCTGATGAATGTCGATGGTGCGAATAAGTATTTGGGGCTAAACCCCTACAAACCAGAGTTTACTGCAATAATTTTCGGTATAATTTTGTTTTTATCATTAGTAAGGCTTTACAAAGGATTTAAGTTTAAGTTAATTTTATCATAAATTCTATCCCAATAAAATATACAATATTTTCAAAATAAATAATCTATATTTTTTGTTTTATATATTTCATAGTTTCCATTTTTACAATAATTTCAAAATAAATTGAAAATAATAATTTTAACTTTTGCTTTTATCTTTTCACTATTTGCTTGCTCTCATAAAATGAACCCCGATAAGTATAAAAAAAGTCAGATAATTTTTGGGAGTGGTGGCGGATTTACGAACTTAGTAAACGAATACCATTTGCTCGAAAATGGTCGGCTTTACCACAAGAAAAGTACCGATACAGTTTTCACAGAACTTGGTAAACAAAATAGCGATTCGGTAAAGATACTTTTCAACAAAACCAAAGTCTTATTTGCTGAAACAAAAGGTTTCCGTGAGCCAGGGAACATGTATTATTTCATAAAATTTAAACACGATTCAACCACCAATGAAATCGTATGGGGAGCTTCCAAAGAAACTTTGCCAGCAAAAGTAAAAGATTTATACAAAGAATTGATGAATTTAGTACATTTGAAATAACTTAGTATGCGGATGTAGGACAAGTTTCCAACTTGTCGCTAATTTTTTTTCCAAAAAACAAATCTCACCAAATAACGCTTCCGAATAATTATGAGACTGACCTTTATCCTCCTTTTTTTTGCCGCAATAAGCACTTTCGCTCAGAAAGGTTTCGACAAAAAACATAAACCATTGGCAGGTAAAACTAACCTCCCACAAGGACAATTTACCGAAGTTGATGGGCCAAAAAATGATAAAAACGCTCGACAGGCTACATTACCTCGCCTTTCTACCAAGTTTGTGAGTAAATTAAAAGTTACGCACGATAGTGAAACGGGCGGAGTTTTGATGATTGAAAACCTCTCGAAATCTCCAGCACCCAACGCTCGAAAAGGCTTACAGGTGCTGTCCATTGATTTTCTGAATGATGTAAAAACTGCTCTCAAAATTGAAGATCCGAATCATGAACTTGAAATGATAAATATGGAAGCTGACGAACTCGGAATGACCCATATTCAGCTTCAACAAAAATTCAAAAATATTCCTGTTTATGGTGGTGAAATCTGGTTACACACCAAAGGCGAAAAAATTGACGTGCTGAATGGTCGTAATTTCCCGACTCCTAATTTAGCCTCAATCTCCCCAACTCTTTCTGAAGAAAAAGCAATTGCTTTTGCAATGACCGATGTAGGCAAAAAATCAATCGTGCAGCAAGCTGGAGTTACGGGAAAATTACTGGGCAAAATGCAAAATACCGCCGAACTAATTATCTATCACAAAGATGGAAATTTTGCCGATGAGCGTTTGGCTTATAATCTAACTATTCGCCCAAATATGCTCGAACGCTGGACATACTTTGTAGATGCCAACACAGGGGAAGTCTTAAAGAAATTTAACAATACTTGCTCACTCGATGGTCCTTTTACAGCCACCGCCCGTGACCTTGCGGGTATTTCTCGCACATTCAGTGTTCAGCAAGCAGGCAGTACTTATTACATGCTCGACACGCAACGCCCAATGTATAATAAAACAACTTCAAAATTACCCGATGACCCAGTGGGAGGTATTTGGACGATTGATGCTCAAAATTCAACTTCAGATAATATGAAGTATAGCCAAATAACATCAAATAACCTCAATAGTTGGAATCCTACGGCGGTTTCAGCTCATTATAATTCGGGAATTTGCTATGATTATTACCGAACAAAATTTGGCCGAAATTCACTCGATGGTAAAGGAAGTAGCGTCATTTCGGTCATAAATATTGCCGATGACGATGGAAGAGGGATGGATAATGCCTATTGGAACGGTGAGTTTATGGGTTATGGCAATGGCCGTGATGCTTTTAAGCCACTGGCGGGCTCATTGGATGTGGCGGGGCACGAAATGACTCACGGTGTGGTGGAAGCAACGGCTCGTCTGGAATATCAAAATCAATCAGGGGCTTTAAATGAGTCTTTTGCTGACGTTTTTGGGGTTTTGATTGATCGTGATGATTGGACTTTAGGCGAAGACGTTGTGAAACCCGGTGCATTTCCATCAGGAGCGTTACGTAGTGTGTCAAATCCAAATCAAGGCGGACGAAACGACCCTGGCTATCAGCCACGAACGATGTCGCAGTATGCGAATCTACCAAATACAGAGGAAGGCGACAATGGAGGTGTGCACGTAAATAGTGGTATTCCGAACTATGCTTTCTACTTATTTGCCTCAAACACCAACGTTGGTAAGGACAAGGCCGAACAGGTGTATTATCGAGCTTTAACAAAATATCTGACTCGTACTTCAAAATTTGTTGATGCACGTTTGGCGGTAGTAAGAGCAGCTGCCGATATCAATGGAGATAACTCGCCAGTTGTGGCAGCAGCAAAAGCGGCATTCGATGCCGTTGGAATTGCCGACCCTAATGGCAATAGTAACACACCTCCGCCAGTACCTACAACTCCACAACAAAATATCCCTGTCAATAATGGTGGAGATTTCATTCTGGTTTTTGAGCCATCTTCGGGCAAGCTTTACACTGCAAGAGCAAATGCCCCTGTAAACGAATACCGAGCAATTTCATCAAGTGGTTGTTTGAGTAAACCAAGTGTTACGGATGATGGTCTATTTGCATATTTTGTCGGAAAAGATAAAAATATCCGTCGAATCAGCCTAACTGGTAATTTTACAGAAACCAAAATTTCATCGGACGGAGTTTGGGGAAATGTGGCGGTATCGAAAGATGGAAAACGCTTGGCAGCTCTGACGGATGCTGGTGATAAATACATTTACATCTATAACGTTGAAAATAATTTTGCTGGTTTCAGATTACAACTCTACAATCCGACCTACTCTACGGGCGTAAGCACTGGTGAAGTACAATACGCTGACTCTTTCGAATGGGATTATTCGGGTGAAAATATTATATACGATGCTTTCAATAGTATAAAGAGTCTTTCGGGAACAATCGAATTCTGGGATGTAGGCTTCATTAAAGCATGGGATTTAACGAAAAATACTATTGGAAGTGGAAAAATTGAAAAATTATTTACCGACCTCGAAGCAGGTGAGAGTATTGGAAACCCATCATTCTCTAAAAACTCGCAAGACGTAATTGCGTTTGACTACTTCACCGAAGAAGAACCCGATACTTATTATCAGATTGCCATTGATTTGAGCAAAACAGGTGATGATGCCATTGATGACATCTACGAAAATAATGATATTGGGTATCCGGGATACTCTCGTCTTGATGATAGAATGCTATTCAATACACTCAATGGAAAACAACAAGATGTAAATATTATTGGGATTGATAAAAACAAAATTTCGCCGACCGGAACAGCCAAACAATTCTTACCTGATGCCTCTTGGGCAGTTTGGTACGCTCAAGGTACACGAAGCACTACAACCACAAAAACCGACCAAACAATTAATTTTGGCACAATCGCAGATAAAAATATCGGTGAAAGTTTCACGGTTTCGGCTTCTTCGAGTTCAAACTTAGCGGTTACGTTTTCGGTAGGTTCTGGCGATATTTCAATCAGTGGAAATACGGTTAGAGTCGGAACAAACGCAGGCAAAGCCAGCATCAGAGCTACGCAAGCGGGCAATACACAATTTAATGCTGCCAGTGCAACTCAAACCTTCTGTATTATCCCTACAGCTCCGAGAATATCGCTTTCGGGAGGCAACTTTGTGATTACAGGTGGCAAGAATTTCCAATGGTATGTAGGTGGTAATCCAGTTGGTGGACAAACAACGGCAACAACGCTAAAACCAGACCTAAACGGAGTTTACACAGTAAGAGCGATTACCGATGATGGCTGTTTCAGTGCGGCATCGAATGGCATCGAAAATAGAATTGCGGTTTTGGCCAATGAGCCAAACGAAAACATAAAAGTTGTGATTTATCCAAACCCAACGGCTGACGAACTAAAGATAGCATTACCAACAGGTGCAATATTCAAAGAAGCGAATTTCTATTCGACAACCGGCCAAAACATGATGAGTTTCGATAAACTTTCCAACGATAATTCATTGAATATCAAAACCTTACCAAAAGGATTATATTCGATAAAAATCGAAACCTCTCAAGGAAGTGTCGTAAGAAAAATCATTAGAGAATAATATACTATCATCCAAAAACTAGTAACCCCGTCAAGTATCCTGACGGGGTTTCTTTTATCTATAATCTTTTTAAAACTATGAATAATAAAGAAATTGATGGATTGTTTGCAAGCGAACAAGAGCATCTTAGTAAATTGCACAATATTGTAGAACAGACAATCGAGGAAGAACAATTGATTGTAAATAATCTTTTAAACCCTCCCAAAGAAGTCATCTCGCGTGGGCAAGCGATTTCGGATAAAGTGGCACAATTTGGAGGTAGCTGGAAGTTTATTATCGTTTTTGCAATTATTCTAACAGTTTGGATAATAGTCAATGCCACGCTTCCCGAAAAAGACCGATTTGACCCTTATCCATTTATCCTGATGAATTTGGTTTTATCAACCATTGCGGCTCTGCAAGCTCCGATAATCATGATGAGCCAGAATCGTCAAGAAGAAAAGGATAGAATGAGAAGTGAAAACGATTATATGGTAAATCTGAAAGCCGAAATGGAAATTAGAAGTTTACATCAAAAAATTGACTTACTTTTGGAAGAACAAATCAAAACACTGTTCGATACCCAAGCCAAGCAGTTTGCATTACTCGAAGAAATCAACACAAGATTAGAAAATCATTTAAAGAATAAATCATAAAACCTTATTACACAATCCATTAACACATCATGTCAACCTTAACATCACCTATAAGAGTACTCGTTGTTGGCTGCGGAAACATGGGAGCTTCTCATGCACAAGCTTATCAATTGATTGATGGTTTTGAAATCTGCGGCATCGTATCGACAGGTAAAAGCAAAGAAGTGCTCAACGAAAAATTGGGTGGCGGATATGCCTTATATGCTGACTACGCAACTGCACTTGCCGAAACCAAACCCGACGCCGTTTGTATTTCGACTTACCCCGATACCCATGAAGCATTTGCAATCATGGCCCTCGAAAGTGGCTGCCATGTTTTCATAGAAAAACCATTGGCCGATACCGTTGAAGGCTCAGAAAGAGTAGCTGCTGCTGCAAAAAAAGCTGGTAAGAAACTAGTTGTGGGTTATATTCTGCGTCATCATCCATCGTGGGAGAAATTCGTGGAGCTATCGCACGAATTGGGTAAACCATTGGTGATGCGTATGAACCTTAATCAGCAAAGCCACGGGGTAATGTGGGATGTACATCGTAATCTGATGAAAAGCCTTAGCCCGATTGTTGATTGTGGCGTTCATTACATTGATGTTATGTGCCAAATGACTCGCTCGAAGCCACTACAAGTTACAGCCATCGGAGCAAGATTGACCAACGATATTGCAGAAAACAACTATAACTACGGACAATTACAGATACGTTTTGAAGATGGTTCGGTGGGTTGGTACGAAGCAGGCTGGGGACCAATGATGAGCGAAACGGCTTTCTTCATCAAAGACGTAATCGGGCCCAAAGGCTGTGTATCAATCGTAGCAAAAGAAGCTGGTGGTGCGGGTAAATCAGATAATGTTGATGCCCATACAAAAACCGAATCACTACGTTTTCATCATGCCGATATTGATGCTAATAATCAATTTATCAAACAAGATACTTGGTTTAATTTAAGCGACGAGCCCGACCACCAAGAACTTTGTAATCGTGAACAACGCTATTTCTTGAAAGCAATCCAAGAAGATATCGACCTCACCGACCACGTACAAGATGCAGTGAATAGCTTAAAAATTGCGTTCGCTTGCGACGAATCAGTTCGAACAGGACAAGTGGTTTATCTATAAAAGACTTATAAACATGAGTCATCCCGAATTTTGGAAAGACCCTGTCAAGAGTCAAATATTGGCGGCCGAAGCTCGGTAGTAAATAGCACTTTTATCAAATTTTAAGTTCCGTAGGAACGACCAATATAGCGAAATCGGTCGTTTCTACGGAACTTATTTGTTAGAAAATCGACTTTTCTACCAATACTTAGCCTCAAAGGGGCAGTTTTATCTCAAAATTAGGGATGATTCATATATGAGTAGTATATCTGCCTGGTCCGTAAATTTAATTCAACTAAGAATAGAAATACTTTCTCATCTACCATTTCTTTAGCATCCTCAAGCCTTTTCCGCATTTTTCTTAGCTTGAACTTCTGCTCTTGTATCTTTAGCCCATTTAGCCAAAGTAGCCATTCCTGCTCTTACACGAGTACCAGCAGCGTTGTTTCCTTTGTCATAAAATTTTTCAAAATCTCCTGCCAAAGAGGCAACAAGGTCAGTTAATTCTTTGTACTTATCCATAATAGAAATAAAGGTTTTTGGTGAATATTGAAATATTTGTTTATTAACGAATAGAATGTACTTGCAAGTTAGAGATATTATAAAAAATTACAAATTTTTCACTTAAAAATACCATAAAAAACAACCTTTTTTTGCTTAAAACAAAAAAAGTCTGGCCGAAACCAGACTTTTCGTGTACAATATTTCAATTTTCGGCAATTTCTTACGCTACTGCCAAGGGAGCATACTCACCTGCTTGAAGTTTAGCTTGTACTTTCTCGAAGCAATCCATTGTATATTCAACGTCTTCGAGCGTATGTGAAGCAGTAGGAATGATACGAAGCATTATAACACCCTTAGGAACGACAGGGTAAATAATTACTGAACAGAAGATACCCATGTTTTCACGCATGTCACGAATCAAATTCGTAACCGTTGGTAAATCATAGCTTCCGTGTAAGAAAACAGGCGTTACTGGTGAAGTAGTATCTCCAATATCAAATCCACGCTTGCGGAAACCATCTTGAAGAGCCTTCACGATTGTCCAAAGATTATCTCTAAACTCTGGGTGATTTTTCATCAATTCCAAACGCTTCATTCCACCCAATACAAAAGGCATTGGTAATGCTTTTGCATAAGTTTGTGAACGCATGTTATATTTCAAGAACATCACAATCTCAGGGTCGGCGGCAATGAATGCACCAATAGCAGCCATTGATTTGGCAAACGTACAGAAGTGTAAATCAACTTGGTCTTGCACACCAAAATACTCAGGCACACCCGCACCAGTTGCACCCATCGTACCGAATCCGTGAGCATCATCAACCAATAAACGGAAGTTATATTTTTGTTTGAGTTCAACGATTTTATCCAAGCTTCCAACCTTACCCGACATACCAAACACACCCTCAGTAACTACCAAGATTCCACCACCTTGCTCTTCGGCCAATTTGGTTGCTCTGATAAGGTTTTTCTCCAAACTTTCCATATCGTTGTGAGCAAATTGGTAGTAAGTACCACCCTTTGCTTTGTGCAAACGAATACCATCAATCAAACAAGCGTGGCTTTCGGCATCGAAAACGATAACATCTTTTCTATCAACAATACATTCGATTACCGACATAACGCCTTGATAACCATAGTTGAGCAAAAACGAATCTTTTTTTCCAACATACTCGGCCAATTGTTTTTCAAATTGTTCGTGCAATTCGGTGTTACCAGTCATCATTCTGGCACCCATTGGGTAGGCTAAACCGTATTCAGCCGCAGCGTCGGCATCTGCCTTGCGAACTTCTGGATGATTGGCCAACCCTAAATAGTTATTCAATGACCAGTTGAGCATTTTCTTGCCCATAAACTCCATGTGCGGACCGAGTTCGCCCGAAAGTTTTGGGAAAGAATAATAATGATGCGAATTGAGCAATTTCGCCTGCGACCCGATGGGTCCTAAGTTGCTGAGAGCTTTATCGAAAATATCTTGTGCCATTATTACTTAATTATAAATGATAAATGATGAATGTTTTAATGATTACACCATCTTAAAATTTTACACAAAAATAACGATTTTTTAGTAGGAAACCAAACTGCAATTTCTTAGAAAAATCCTATCTATACAAAATGTGCAATATTTTTACGGCATATTTAAAAAATCCAATTTGATTTTATTGTTAATTAGTGTTAAAATAGTCGATGGACGATAGACAATAGACGACAGTTTTTCAAAAATATCATGCCCCGTGTCATTATAAAAAACAACGCATTTTAGATTTAGTCAGAAAAACTATCAAAAATAAAAAACTGTTATTCACCGACTATAAACTTTGGAGTACAAAAACTAAAATAATTAAAAGCACGTGATAAAATCAATTCGTAAAATATTAATTGCCAATAGAGGCGAAATTGCGGTTCGTGTGATGCGAACTGCTCGTGAAATGGGTATCAAAACAGTAGCGGTTTTCTCAGAAGCCGACCGAAATTTCCCACACGTAAAATATGCCGATGAAGCTGTGTGCATTGGGCCAGCCGCCTCGAAGGAGTCTTATCTACGAGGTGACAAAATCATTGAAGTAGCTAAAAATTTGGGCGTCGATGCCATTCATCCTGGGTACGGATTTTTATCTGAAAATGCCGATTTTTCGAGAAAAGTACAAGAAGCAGGCTTGATTTTCATCGGGCCATCGCCCGAGTCAATTGAAGTGATGGGCGATAAATTGTCATCGAAACACACCGTTGCAAAATACAACATCCCGATGGTTCCTGGTACGCCCGATGCCATCACTGACCGTGCGGCGGCTAAAGCAAAGTCGGCCGAAATTGGGTATCCAGTTTTGATAAAAGCCAGTGCAGGCGGTGGCGGAAAAGGAATGAGGGTTGTAGAAAACGAAGCAGAATTTGACGAACAAATGGATAGAGCCGTTGGCGAAGCAATTTCTTCGTTTGGGAATGGGGCTTGTTTCATTGAAAAGTACATTACGAAGCCCAAACATATCGAGATTCAGGTGATGGGCGATAAACACGGAAATGTAGTACATCTTTTCGAGCGAGAATGTTCGATTCAGCGACGCCACCAGAAGGTAGTTGAGGAAGCTCCATCGGCCGTACTCACCCCCGAAATCAGAGAAGCTATGGGCAAATGTGCCGTTGATGTGGCCAAAGCTTGTAATTATTACGGTGCAGGAACGGTGGAGTTTATCGTGGATGAAGATTTGAATTTTTATTTCTTAGAAATGAATACTCGCTTGCAAGTTGAACACCCTGTAACCGAAATGATTACGGGAATTGACTTAGTAAAAGAGATGATATACGTAGCCGAAGGACGTGAGTTAAGTTTCAAGCAAGAAGATTTGAAGATAAACGGACACGCCATCGAAGTGAGGGTATGTGCCGAAGACCCAGCCAATAATTTCTTGCCCGACGTAGGACTATTGCAGACGTACGTACGTCCGCAAGGCAATGGCGTGCGAGTAGATGATGGTATTGAAGAAGGCATGGAGATTCCGATTCACTACGACCCCATGATTGCCAAATTGATTGCCTATGGAAAAGACCGCACCGAAGCCATCGAAAAAATGCTCCGAGCCATTGATGAATTTAAGATTACGGGCGTAGCCACTACCCTACCATTCTGTACGTTTGCTCTACAACACGAAGCATTTGTGAGTGGTAAGTTTGATACTCGTTTTGTGGGCTTATACTTTACGCCCGAAGTGCTTCAAAAGCAAGTTTCGACAACCGAACTCGAAATTGCAGCAGTTTTAGCGGCCGAAATCTTGAAACGTAAGCAAAATAATAGTTCGGCACAAAGCACGCCAGCTACAACCCAAACCAGCCAATGGCGTAGAAATAGAGTAACTTTGAGAAGTTAAGGTTAGTTATTTTGTGAGATAATCTCTCAAAA
>NZ_JBMLRC010000276.1:5306-6925 GCF_049241225.1 Emticicia sp. | reverse complement strand
TTTTTCTCAGGAACTAAACAGCTATATGACGCCGAAGCAATGGCTACGAATAAGAATATTTTGAGGAAGGTTTGACGATTTATCATTATTATGAAAGTTTTGACTAAAAATCTACTTTTCAAAGATAGGAATAAAATGTAGTATGCGTAAAAAGAATGAAGGCTTAAAAACAAAAAACTTCTTCTGTGTAAAATCAGAGAAGAAGTTTTTTGAATTGAAAGTATATAATAAAGGTCAACGTAATCATTTAAGGCTGTTGACCGTTGACTACTAAAATTATCTTAGCTTCAAAGTTACCAAACAAGCCACCGCCAACACGATACCGATAATCCAGAAACGAGTAACGATTTTAGCTTCGTGGTAGCCTTTTTTCTGGTAGTGGTGGTGCAAAGGCGACATCAAGAATAAACGATTTTGCTGGGCAAATTCTAAGCCTCGACGACGACGTTGGTATTTAAAATAACTTACCTGCATAATCACCGAAAGGTTTTCAATCAAGAAAATTCCGCACATCACAGGTATCAATAATTCTTTTCTGAGTGCCAGAGCCAATACTGCAATCACGCTTCCGAGCATCAAGCTACCCGTATCGCCCATGAAAACTTGTGCAGGATAGGCATTATACCACAAAAAGCCAATACAGGCCCCGACAAAGGCGGCACAGAAGATTACGACCTCGCCCGAGTTCGGAATCATCATGATATTGAGGTATTGTGCAAAAACTTTATTTCCCGATAAATAAGCAAAAACGGCTAAAGTTATACCAATAATTGCCGAAGTTCCTGCTGCCAAACCATCAATTCCATCGGTAATATTTGCACCGTTTGAAACCGCAGTGATGATAAAAATTACTACCAAAACATAAGGCAACCAAGCCAAACTTTCGGGCAAGAAACTACCAAATATCTGATAATCAATCTCGTTGTTTTTGAAAAATGGTACTGTGGTAGTCAATGAATGAACATCGGTGTATTTCTGAATTTCACCGATTGAGCTGGCAATTTTGCCTTTTTCATAAACTCTAATTTTTACGTAGTCATTAAAATAGAGTGTCAAGCCTACGATTAACCCTAAGCCTACTTGACCAATAATTTTGAATCGACCTTTTAAGCCTTCTTTGTCTTTCTTAAAAACCTTGATATAGTCATCGGCAAAACCAATACCGCAAGTCCAGAGAGTAGCGATTATCAACAACACAATATAAACGTTGTCGAGCTTAGCAAAAAGCAATACTGGAATCATCAACGATGCCAAAATAATGAAACCACCCATCGTTGGTGTTCCTTTTTTTTGCATTTGTCCTTGTAGGCCAAGGTCACGGATTGATTCTCCGATTTGGAGATTTTGCAGTAAAAGAATGATACGTTTTCCGAAAATTGAGGCAATCAGTAACGAGAAAACGATAGCTCCCATCGCACGGAAAGTAATGTACTGAAACACACCCGCTCCTGGGAAATCGAAAACTTTGTCAAGGTAAGTAAATAAGTAGTAAAGCATAGGACATTGGAATTTATAGGAAAGTACTGGCAAAGATACTTTTTTTTGAAAACCTAAGAAATAAATGGTTAAAAAAAGTGAAAAATGAGCGTGATATTTACGTTTTTTGTCTCAATTTTAAA
>NZ_JBMLRC010000276.1:3989-5206 GCF_049241225.1 Emticicia sp. | reverse complement strand
TTTCCGATGTTGCCCAAAATGGATTTCGTAACGGCAGCCTCAGTGATGTATAATTATGGTACGTCTTATCACGCTCTGAAAGACCGTGCCGAACTAAAATCAGGAGAAACCCTTCTGGTACTCGGTGCAGCGGGTGGTGTAGGTTTGGCGGCAGTTGAATTGGGGAAGTTGATGGGAGCAACTGTAATTGCAGCAGCTTCGAGCGATGAAAAGCTGGCCATTTGCCGAGAAAAAGGAGCAGATTTTACGATAAATTATACAAGCGAAGATTTACGAGAAAAAATAAAAAGCATTACCGAAGGTAAAGGCGTTGATGTGATTTATGATGCCGTGGGCGATAAATATGCCGAGCCAGCTCTCCGTTCGATTGCTTGGAAAGGACGATACTTGGTAGTTGGTTTTGCGGCGGGCGAAATTCCAAAAATTGCTCTGAATTTAGCATTATTGAAAGGCTGTGCGGTTGTTGGCGTTTTTTGGGGACAATTTGCCGAAAAAGAACCTGCTCAAAACTTCAAGAACATTCAAGAACTGGCGGGGTATTTTATGAAAGGAAATTTACGTCCGCATATTCATAAACTTTACTCGCTCGCCGAAGCGGCCGATTCGCTGAATGATTTGATGAATAGAAAAGTAGTCGGAAAAGCAGTAGTGGTAATGTCGGATGATGTGCAAATGCCAAGCTATAGCCCTTCCCCAACCCTCCCCGATAGGGAGGGAGCTATTTTGAAGACAGAAAATCCTAAAATTGAGCAATCTGGAACGCTGATTTTTAAAGATTTAGCGGCCCTAAAAAATCATATTGGCAACCCACTCGGCACATCAGATTGGCAGACGCTTACACAAGATAAAATCAATGCTTTTGCCGCCGCAACCCTCGATGACCAATGGATTCATGTCGATGAAGAGAAAGCTAAACTTTCGCCATTCGGAAAGACGATTGCTCATGGATTTTTATCGCTTTCGTTTTCTCCAAAATTCATGTACGAAATGTTTAAGGTAGAATCTGCCAAAATGGGACTGAATTATGGCACAAACAAAGTACGTTTTATCTCGCCCGTGCCTGTGGGTAGTCGTGTGCGTATGAAAGCTACTTTGAAAGATGTAGAAGATATGCAACCCAACGGAGCTAAACTCATCATTGATGCTGTTTTTGAGTTAGAAGGCTCTGAGAAACCCGCTTGCGTGGCGGAGTTGTTGAGTGTGGTTTATGAGTAGAA
>NZ_JBMLRC010000276.1:1368-3889 GCF_049241225.1 Emticicia sp. | reverse complement strand
CCACAGGTCTGACTTTAAAATTGGTCAGACCTGCGGTGCAGACCTTACATATTATTTATACTTCTTTACAATCATATTTGACTTAAAAAGAGAATCTGGCTTATAGACTTTTATAACCGAATTGTCGGCTTTAACATCTCTCACTGGCATTTTATAAGTGATAACATTGGGGCTGTCAGAAGACTTTACGGTTTTATATCCTTCATCGAAATTAAATTTATACGACGGATACTGAATAGATGGCTTGGATTTATCCAATAACTTATCGGTAAAGCCTTTTTCTGACGAACGAGGTAAAGTTTGAGCTTGCACCGCTGCTGCTGTGCAGATAAACAGAGAAAAGAGTAGCATTTTCATAAATTTTGAACTGTTTATGTTGTGTAAAAACTCATTTTTACTGCATCAATTTACCTCCCAATCGCTACACGTTTCAGTACATTATCAATCACTTCGTGGGTGGTAAGGCCGTCGGCTTCGGCTTCGTAGTTAAGTATAATTCGGTGGTTGAAAACATCGTGTACGAGAGCCTTGATGTCTTCGGGTAAAACGTAGTCGCGTTCATCAAAATAAGCAAGAGCTTTGGCAGCATTATAGAGCGAAATACCCGCACGTGGCGAAACCCCAAATTGTATATATCGAGCTTCGTCTTTCAGACCATATTCGGCTGGGCGACGAGTAGCAAAAACTAATTCAATTATATAACGTTCGAGCATTTCTGAGATGGTAATCCTGTTGATTTCTTGCCCGATTGCTGCAATTTCTTCTTTATCAAGGATAGGTTTCGGTACGTAGTTTTCATTCAGATTGGCAATTTTTCTTACCATTTCCAACTCATCGTTTTTATTGAGATAATCAACAAAAACTTTCATCATAAAACGGTCAACTTGGGCTTCGGGTAAGGGGTAAGTTCCTTCTTGCTCAACGGGGTTTTGGGTAGCCATTACCATAAACGGACGGTCGAGTTTATGAGATTCGTCGCCGATAGTTACTTGTTTTTCGGCCATTGACTCCAAAAGTGCCGATTGTACTTTAGCAGGAGCTCTATTTACCTCATCGGCCAAAATCAAATTGGCAAAAATTGGCCCTTTTTTTACCTCAAAATCGCCTGATTTTTGGTTATAAATCATCGTACCCACGAGGTCGGCAGGGAGCAAATCTGGTGTAAATTGAATACGATTGAAACCTAAGTCTAAAACTTTTGCTAAGGTGTTGATAGTCTTGGTTTTAGCCAGTCCTGGAACGCCTTCGAGCAGAATGTGGCCACCCGTAAATAGTCCAATTAATAAGCGATTAATCAGTTTTTCTTGACCAATTACCACTTTTCCAGTTTCAGCAAAAACGTCTCTTATTTTTTTATGTAAAATTCTTGAGGTTTCCATATATTTTGTAGCACAATTTTCAAAATTGTGGAGTCTTTAAAACGTGAAGTTAGCAAAAAGCATCAAAAAACCGCCATCATTCGCTATCTTTTTTATGAAGTACAGCACTCACGAACCTATCTTTTTGATGAATATCCTTAATGATTTCAACTTCAGAAAATCCTTTTCTTCTAAAAACATCGGCCGTTTCTTCGCCCAAAGCTTCATTGATTTCAACTGCTAATAAACCATTGTTAGTAAGGTTATTGAATGCAAAATTGGCGATTGCTTCATAAAAAATCAACGGATCTGCGTCTTCAACAAAAAGTGCTAAATGTGGTTCAAAATCCAAAACATTCTTTTGCATTCGGTCAATCTCCTGCTTCGTTACGTAGGGAGGATTACTTAGGATAATTGAGAATTTAGAATTAAGAATTGAGAATTGATTATTTAAAATATCTACTTTTTCAAAAGTTACATCGGCTTTATTTAGTTCGGCATTCCTTTTTGCAGTTTCGAGGGCTTTTTCTGAAATGTCGTAGGCCGTAACTTTAAAATTTGGTAATTCTTTTGCCAATGAAATAGCAATACAGCCACTTCCTGTGCCAATGTCGAGAAGAAACCCTTCCCAACCCTCCCCGATAGGGAGGACTTTACTTTTATCAACAATGTATTTTACCAGTTCCTCAGTTTCTGGTCTTGGAATGAGTACCGAATCATTGACTAAAAATCTTCGTCCATAAAATTCGGTTTCGCCCAAAATGTATTGGATTGGTTCGTGGGTGTTTAATCTTTCAATAATAGTTGCCCAATCAATGGCTCCTCTCCCTTGGGAGGGGAGGGGGTGAGGGGTAATTTCAATTATCTCTTTATCGCTGAGAATATCAATTTTTCTAAGACCTAAATAAAATTCCATCAACCAAAAAACAATTTCTTTTGCTTCTTGTGATTCGTAGGCCGTAATTTGTAGTAGTAAATTATCGTATAATTGTTTGCTTGATTGCATAAATTTGTATTTGTGGGACGAACATCTTGTTCGTTCACAAAAATATTCATTCATTCACTCATTCACTAATTCAATCATTAATTCCATTGGATTTCAACGAAAAATATATGCTCCGTGCCTTACAACTGGCCGAAATCGGTCGAGGAAGTGTAAGTCC
>NZ_JBMLRC010000276.1:0-1268 GCF_049241225.1 Emticicia sp. | reverse complement strand
CTTTCACATAAATGGCGGAGTGAAGAAGATGCCATCATGGTCGGAACAAATACTGCTTTGCATGATAATCCAAAACTAAACGTAAGAGAATGGACAGGCCGAAACCCCATACGGATTGTGATTGGAAGTAGGAAAGCAGCCCTCGAAGCGTCAGCCCCCCCCGCCCCCGATGGGGGAGCTTTGGCTGGTGGGATAACTTTAAATTTACCAGATGTACATTCAATAATGACAGAACTGATGTCAATAGCTCCCCCATCGGGGGCAGGGGGGCTACAATCAATCATTATCGAAGGCGGAACGCAACTTCTACAAAGTTTTATTGAAGCAGAGCTATTTGATGAAATCAGGGTTTTTAAAAGCCCAAAGCAACTAAAAAAAGGAATTTTGGCACCAGTTTTGCCTAAAAATATTACAATAATGTCTCGGCAAAATCTGTTGGATGATGAGCTAACCATTTATCAGTCAGATAAATAAGCGTTATTTATTACTGATTAATGCCTTCAAAATTCTATTTTTGTATTTTAAATACTTCCTCCAAAGAAAACAGTTATCATGAAAATTGCCATCGTAGGCTGCGGAAATATGGGTATGGCGTTTGCTCGCTCGTTTTTGCAGTATGATTTAGTAAAAAAAGAAAATTTACTTCTTATCGAAAAAAGTCAAGAGCGAAGCGAAGCACTCCGCACAGCCAAAGAAGGTATGGTTGTGAGTGTGATTAACTCGCAAATTGCTGATTATGAGTTGATTATTCTTTCAGTAAAACCACAGGATTTTGCTTCGGTGCAAGACGAACTCCGTGCCGTTATTCAGCCACAACAAGTGGTTTTGTCAATCATGGCGGGTGTACCGATGTCGAAAATACAGACTGTTCTCGACCATAAATTAGTAGTGCGTGCCATGCCAAATACGCCAGCAATGTTGGGTATGGGAATTACTGGTTTCACGGCTTCGCCCGAAGTTGATGCTCCGAAACTCCGCAAAGTTGAAAACTTAATCAATGCAACTGGCCGTTCGGTTTATTTGGAAGACGAAGGTATGATTGATGCCGTTACGGCATTGAGTGGAAGTGGGCCAGCTTATTTTTATTATATCGTAAAGCACATGATTGAGGCGGGCAAGAAAATGGGCTTTGACGAAGGAATGGCCAGCTTGCTCGTTAAGCAAACGATGTTGGGTTCGTATCACCTCATCAATAATGCCGAGCAAAGCCTTGATGATTTGATAAAAGCTGTTGCTTCAAAAGGTGGAACAACCGAAGCCGCTTTACG
>NZ_JBMLRC010000275.1:0-1850 GCF_049241225.1 Emticicia sp. | reverse complement strand
CTGCTAAAACCGCTCTTACGTTGGCTTCGCCTTTCGAGAAATACTTGATTGCACCTTGCATATCCATCGCATCGGTGAAAGTCAAACCCTTGAAATTGAGGTCTTTACGCAAAATATCTGTGACGATTCTTTTAGAAAAAGTTGCCGCCAGATTTTTACTTGTATCCAACACCGGAACACTCAAATGCGAAGTCATGATTCCACTTAAACCGTTGTCTATCAATTTCTTATAAGGATAAAACTCAACAGCATCTAAACGTTTGCGGTCGTGTGGAATCAAGGGCAAATCGAAGTGAGAATCAACGCCCGTATCGCCATGACCAGGGAAGTGTTTGGCAGATGTGAGCAAATGTTCACTATTCATGCCTTGCATGTAGGCGAGGGCTTTGTTGGCAACCTCTTCTTGGTTTTCGCCAAACGAACGAAAATTGATGACAGGATTATTAGGGTTTATATTGACATCAACCACAGGGGCATAATTGATATGCACGCCAATTCGGCGACATTGTTTAGCTACTTCAACGCCCATATCAAAAAGTAACTTTTCGTTGCCTTGCATTGCTCCGAGTGTCATTTGGTACGGAAAACGCACAGTGCTGTCCAATCTCATGGCTAAACCCCATTCCAAATCCATACCTATCAAAAGCGGCACTTTTGATAAAGCCTGTAACTCATTCACGATGCGGGCTTGGACAGTTGGCGGAGCGGCAAACATCACAATTCCACCGATTCGATTATCTTTTACCCAACGTTTGAGTTTTTCTACGTCGTGTGGTCGGCCAGAAGTATTGCCACGAGGCATGAGTAGTTGCCCAATTTTCTCGTCGAGCGTTAGTGTCGTGAAAACCGAATCTACCCAACGTTTATTATAATTAGTCAAGAAATCAGGTTCTTTTTGTGCAAAACTTGATAAAGTGTTGATAAGTAAGAGGAATAGGAAAAAAAGTCTTTTCATTGGTTATGGGTTTGTTTGTGAAAAAGTGGTTTGGTAATGATGTTTAATTATGATAAGCCAGCTTTTTTTAAAATATTATTGACTTTCTTGTCAGTTATTGATTCTATATCTGAAGAAAATGCTTTATGTTTAATTAGAACTCCATTTTCAAAATATAATTTAAATTGACAATCAAAATGTTTTTTGCTATTGATTTTAAAATTGCCTTTTAGTTTTGATAAAGCATCATTCAATTTTGGACTTAAAAATTTATTCTCTAATACATAATCAAAATTTATTCCTTTGAAATCTTCTCGATTAAACTTTTTAATAATTTTTCCATCATCAAAAGTACAACCCAAATAAGAGTAGACTTTATCATTTAGGTAGATTTCTTTTTTATAATCGGTATCAGAATAGTTTGTAAGTTGTCCAAGCATTGCCGCTTTATTATAATTATATATAACCTTTCTTAATTCTAACCAATCTATAGATTCAATCCATAAACTTTGAATATCCGAGGCAAAAAACCTTATCAAAGGTGTGCCAGTACCTGCATAATTGTAATCAACTATTTTGACAGAAAGTGTTTTACTCTCAGAATAATGAACTATTTCGAGTAGCCATTGTACATCTTCAGTTGGAAAAATTTTAAAATATTGAAATGGAATTGTTGTTTGTGAAAACTTTAATTTTTCATGGGAGGAGTTGTTAATATAAATTCCATCGTTTTTTAAACGAACTAAAAACTTGAACCCTTTTAAAGATGAATTCAGCATAACTTATGGAATATTTATTAATTCTTGAAATATATCAACTGAGAGAAATTTACAAATTGGTCAGTTACTGACTGACTAATTCAAAAACCATTACTCAAAGTAAATAAAAAATCATCAAAAAACCTGCGTTTTATCGC
>NZ_JBMLRC010000274.1:0-1448 GCF_049241225.1 Emticicia sp. | reverse complement strand
TCGTTCTAAGAACGACTGACACAACGACTAAATGTAGAACATTTAGCCGAACTGGTACTAAATGTAAAACATTTAGTACCGCTCTGCGAAAAATCTTTCTTCGCAGAGGTGTTCTGACCTCTCCTGATGTCAACTTGAAAATTGCGTTCTGGAGAACGAAACTCACCCGAGCAAAGTTTGAAACGGGAACACCCAGTTTTTGCACAGCAAGCCTACAAAAAATTCACCAACAAAGTCGATATTTTCTCCCAACAGGTCGATAAACACACAAAATATTCAATCAATTGTAGATTTTTTGAGCTTATCCTATTACCTTTCGTTTTAAGAAAAATTATCAACAATCATGAAAAAAAACTACCCTCTCTTATTAGTTTTCTGGTTTATCATAAGCTGTATCAGTACAAGCTTCGCCCAAAAAGTAAGCATCACTGGCATTGACCCTACCCTAAAACCTGGCGATGATTTCTTTATGTATGTCAACAGTAAGTGGTATAATTCGGTCGAAATTCCTTCTACCCAATCGGGCGTTGGGGCATATTCGTTTATGAATTATCCGCAACGCATACGCCTCCAAGGCATTTTGGATAGTGTTTCGGCTACTAAAAATCTCAAAGGTAGCATCGAACAAAAAGTAGGCGACTTCTATGCTTCGGGCATGGATACCACCACCATCAACAAAAGAGGTTTCGACCCCATAAAACCAATGCTCAAACAAATTGATGCCATAAAAGATGTGGCTGGCATTATGAAGTACGTAGCCGACCAGCAGAAATTCAATAATTTTTCAATCATCGGTTTTCGTGTTGGGCCAGATATTAAAAATAGTGCTATTAATATTGTCAATTTAGGTCAGACTGGAATCGGTTTACCCGAAAGAGATTATTATTTCAGAACCGACTCTTCTACACTTTTCATTCAGCAATCTTATCAAAATTACCTAAGTACTTTATTCAAACTTACGGGTACTGATGCAGCTACTGCAAGCAAAATGGCCTCGGCTGCATACGTCATCGAAAAAGAATTGGCGGCATCGCACAAGACCAATATCGAACGCCGAAATGTGCAAGCAAACTATAATAAGCTAGCCGTTGCGGACATGGTAAAAAAACAACCAAACATTGGCTGGCAAGCATTTTTTGCAGCGTTGGGTGTGAAAATAGACTCGCTAAATGTGCAACAACCTGCTTATTACGATAAATTGAATACTTTACTAACTTCGACATCAGTTGATGACTGGAAAGCTTATCTAAGAGCCAAAACGCTGGTTTCGTATGCTGATTTTCTGAGCAAACCATTCACAAAAGCTTCTTTTGAATACGCTAAGGTGCTATCAGGACAAGCAACTCAAAAACCACGTGGTGAAGAAATTACCGAAGCCGTTGATAGGTCGCTCGGGCATGGGCTTGCTCAACTTTATGTAAAAAAATACTTCCCCGAAGAAGCCAAAC
>NZ_JBMLRC010000273.1:0-17293 GCF_049241225.1 Emticicia sp. | reverse complement strand
TTCTCTTTCTCAGCAATTAGTTTCTTGATTTCATCCAATTCATCAAGACTAACTTCCTGATTACCAAGTGCTTGCATGACCAATTTCATGGCTGAGCCTCTGAATGTAGCATCAACGAATTTTCCGAGTAAAAGTTGCTGAGTTTGCTCCTCTCCTATTTCGGCCTGATAAAGATGATAACGCCCTTCTTCGGTGCGGCTCAAGATATGTTTTTCGTGCATGATTTGCATCAACTTGAGTGTAGTGGTATAACCAACTTCTCGGGTCTTAGAGAGTTCGTCGTTTACTTGTCTGACCGTGGCTTTGCCCAATTGCCACAAAATCTGCAAAATCTCCAGTTCCGATTCGGTGGGCTTTATTGATGGTATGTTTTCCATAGACTTAATTAAGAATGTAGAATTAAGAATGTAGAATTAAAAAAACAGCTCATACAAACTTAGTTACGAATAATTTCGTAACAAATATAATACGAAAACATTCGTAGTTCCAAATCTTATTACGAAAATCTTCGTAGAAAAGTAAAAAAAGTGATTATGAACATTCTTATTTTGCTCATAATCACCTCATAGACAAATAGTTAAGTATTACAAACTATTTACAGGCATTTGCAACAAAATCTTCTAAATCTTTTTTGGTAGCACCTGTATAATAAGTCGGGCAAGCCTTAAAGAATGCACTGAGGGCGTTGGCGTAGGCTTGGCATTTGGCTTTGTTGGTGGGGTCGGCACTAAAAGCGGTTGCGGCATCGGTTACTTTTTTGGCTTCGTCGTCGCATTTATTAGCTACAACGGCAGCGGCTTTTGAACAACTTCCTAATATTCCGAAAGAGGCGGAAAGTAATAAAGTAGCAAAGAGAATCTTTTTCATGGCGTTTTTGATTTTTAAAGGTTACTAAACACAACAAATGTATTGAATACCAAAAAGAGACTTCCATTAATATTGTAAAATTTACTGGGCGGCGGGCGGTGGGTTTTCGTACAAAAAACTATCTTTGGTTATTCATTCTATTCAGACACCTCATCATGCCCCAAAAACTCACCCAAATCATTGGCCGAAGCTCGTTTAACCTAACTTTGTATGCTTCTGTCACGGCTTTTTTTACGTATATGTGCTTCTATCCGTTCAGGCGTGCCTACACGGCGGCGACCTACGAAGAATTATCGTTTTTGAGTGTAAGTTTCAAGATTCTAATCATTACGGCACAAGTGTTAGGTTTTGCGGTATCGAAAGGTTTGGGAATTAAATACGTTTCCGAAATGCTTCCGGCCAATCGCTCACGCAACTTACTGATAATGATAGCTTTATCGTGGATTTGCTATCTATTTTTTGCCCTTACTCCTGCCCCATTCAATCTGGTTTTTATCTTCTTGGCGAGTTTACCACTGGGCATGGTTTATGGCACAATTTTGGGTTTTCTGGAAGGTCGAAAAACAACTGATTTGCTGGTGGCTGTTCTCACGGCTTCGTTTATTATGGGTTCGGGTTTTGCCAAAAGCATCGGAAAATGGGTAATGACGACGCTCGAAGTAAGTCAGTTTTGGATGCCATTTGTGGCCTGTGCGATAATGATTGTGCCTTTTGGCATTTGTACGTGGATGATGGGGCAAATTCCGCCACCGAGCGAGGCCGACAAAGAAAATCGCACGGAACGAAAACCGATGCAAAAAGCTGATAGAAAGGCATTTATCAAAGAATTTGCGTTGAGTATGTTTATTTTTGTGGTGTCGTATGTGCTACTGACAACATTCCGAGAGTTTAGGGATAATTTCACGCCTGAGATTTGGAAACTACTCGGCTATGGCAATAATTCAGCAATTTTTACCCAAACCGAAACGCCGATTGCGATTACAGTTTTGTTAATGATGGCCGCCATGCGTTGGGTACAAAATAATTATAAAGCCTTTGTAATTATTCAGCTTTTGATGTTGGCGGGTGGTATTCTGATTGGCGTCAGTACGCTGCTTTATCAGCAACAAATGCTTTCTCCTGTAGCATGGCTCACGAGTTTAGGACTGGGCGTTTATATGGCTTATTCGATGTGTAATAGTTTGTATTTTGAGCGAATGATTGCCGCCTTCAAGAAATCAGGAACGGTTGGTTTCTTGATTACATTTGCCGATTATTATGCTTATTTGGGCAGTATTTTGGTACTTTTCTACAAAAATTTCTTTCAGAAAAGCATTAACTACCTTGATTTTTTCATTATTCTATCTTATTGTATATCAATTATTTACGTAATTTTAGTTGGACTTTCGATGTGGAATTTGAGTTTGAAACGAGCGAAGTCTGAATAAAAATAAATGCTAATCAATTTTGTAGGAACGTCCAAATTGGACGTTCCTACGGGCAGGGTTTAACCATTAAATTTAAAACCAATCTACTTATCTATTTCCATTTCAAAAATTTTTAAGAAAAAGCAATGTTTTTTTCATTCAGTCCGAAAAGCTCTATTCTTCTAATATTCTTTTTTCACGGAATCGTTTTTTCCATTTTGTCATTCATCAAAGGTTTACAGACCGCCAATAAATCAAGTCTTTGGCTTGGTTTCTTTACGCTACTTTGTGCGTTATACATTGCCCCTTTTATGTTTGGTTATGCTGGCTGGTATTCAAAAGAAATTTACCGAAATATTCTTTTTTATACCCCATTTCAACAATTATTTTTACTAGCTCCAGTATTGTATTTCTATTTTAAAACCCTGCTCGATAAATCGTTCAGCTTTTCTACCAAAGATTATATCCATTTTCTACCAGCCACTCTTTACTTGATTTATTCAATCGTCGTCTTTTTCATCGACAGAGTTGTTTTAAAAGAGTATTACTTCTATGCAGATGGAAAAGATAAAGATTTCTCAACTTGGTATCAGATAATCGGCTTACTCTCGCTCACTTACTATCTGATTCAGAGTCTCAAAACTTATAATGAGTATAAGGCTATCACCTATAACGTTGTAAGTTTTGCCGAATCGGTTATGTTTAGGTGGGCGAAGCGATTTTTGATAGCATTTTTGATGCTGATTGCTATCCGTATTATATTTTTTATTGCAAATCCTGAATGGGACGAGTTTGGTAAGAAATTTTGGTATTATGTGTGTTTTTCGGTGCTTTTCTATTATGTTTCAATCAGTGGTTATACAAATTCGGTATTATCTACTACCTCATTTCGAGATTCAGCGAGAAATTTTGAGAATGATTCAAAACTAAATGTTGAAGATATTACAATTGATAAAAATACATTCAAGGCTGAAATTGCAGATTTGGATATATGGAAAGAAAAAATAGAATCATTGATGCTGGTTGATAAAATGTATGAAAACCCCGAACTTGTAATATCTGATCTAAGCAATCGACTCGGAACACATTCTAAAAAAATCTCTCAGATAATTAATGAGGGGTTTGGAATGAATTTTAATGATTTCGTCAATGACTATCGCACGAAAGCTCTGATAGCTAAGATTGAGGAAGGCGAACACAATATCCAGACCTTGCTTGGTCTTGCTTTAGACTGTGGATTCAACTCAAAATCAACGTTCAACAGAGCATTTAAGCGTGCTACCAACTTGAGTCCAAAAGAATATATCAAAAAAAATTATCCAAAATAGGTGTCAAATCACGATTTAGGGCGAATCGGGATTTCAAATAGCTCAAATTTGCCAAAAAATCAAAGAAATGAAATTATACGTACTGACACTTTTTTTTGCATCAACCACCATTTTGTTTGGCCAAAAGCCAAACAGTCTTTCAGTTTCTCAAATAAAACGCCTTGATGAAATTGCTACACAAGATGTACCCAAAAATGCCCCAGGAATTGCCACAGGCATTGTAAGCAATGGCAGGATAGTTTATGAAAAAGTAGCGGGCTTTGCCGACTTGACAGATAGCACTTTAATCACGAAAGATTCACGGTTTAATATCGCTTCAAATGGCAAACAGTTTACAGCTTTAGCGATTCTTGTTTTGATTGACGAGAAAAAAATCAAACTCACGGATGATATAAGGAAATATTTACCGACTCTTTACCCGAAACTAAGCTCAAAGATTACCATCGAAAATTTACTTACTCACACAAGCGGTATCAGAGATGTGTATGATTTATGGTCATTGCAAGGCTTTACTTGGTGGAAATATACATTTAGCAACAAAGATGTTTTGAGACTGATAGAAAAACAGGAAGAATTAAATTTCAAGCCCAACACCAAATATTTGTACAGCAATACCAACTACATTCTACTGGCGATGATTGTAGAAAAAGTTACGGGTAAATCTTTTGTTGCTTATACAAACAACTTATTCGAGAAATTAGGTATGCCAAACACTTCTTTTGAAGACGATTATACAAAAATCCGTGGGCCAATTGCGAAGGCTTATTTCAACTTTGATACTTGGAAAAATTATAATTGGATTTGGAATGTTTATGGCGACGGCAATATTTTTTCGACACTGGCCGACCAAATCAGATGGGAGCAAATTCTGCAAGGTTCTGTGAAAAGCCGTATAAAACCACAAATTTTGCAAAAAAGTCAGCAATTAACCGATAATTCGAGCATCAAAAACTACGGCTACGGACTTGAATTTAGCACTTACAAAGGCTTAAATTATACATTTCATGAAGGAGCAACTGGAGCTTGGAAAGCAACAGTTATCAGATTTCCGAGCAAAAATACTTCAATAATTACCCTCACGAATACTGGTAAAGCCACTCCAAACACACAAACACGCCAAATGGCCGATGTGGTTTTCAATCTAAAAAGTAATGATACATATTTAGTCACAAAACCGACTAAAATAGGCAATTTTATAAGCGAAGAAGAAATGATTGGCCTCTATCAAACAGATGACAATTTCACTTTTGAGTTTGAAAAACGAGATAGTATTTTGTACTTGAAACGCTTTGGACGCAACGATGTAAAATTAGAACGTGAAGCTGATAATATTTTGCACCAAACCTTCGACCCTGATTTTAAGCAAGAATTTAAAAAGAACGAAAAAGGAGAAATGACCGTAACTGCTTATTATACTTCTCATGCACCTTATACGCTTACAAAGCATATTTACAACTGGCAAGACTTTAATTATCAGGCACTTAACGGTAAATTTATCAATTCGGAAACAAATGTGAGCGTAGAAATAAAATTCGTTAGTGATAAAAGTTACGAGGTAAAATTAGGCAACAAGAACACGACAAAGGGCCTTCTGATTTCTCCTACAAAACTATTAGTTGACAATTACGTATTCGACATTGACAGCAACTCTACGTTGTTTCTAAGTAGTGATAGAATTCAACGAGTGAGATTTCTAAGAGTGAAGTAAAGGCTTGTCATTCGGACTTTGGTCTCCCCCAAACTTATTTTTCAATTTTACTTGGAAAATAATTATTGGCATGTTTACTTTGTAACACAAAGTTCTTTTTAAAAATTAAAAACACAAAATTATGACAGCTAATAATAACCGACTAACACTCATTTTCTCAGTAGCAGGCTTACTTTTATTACTTCCGTTGGTAGCTATGCAATTTACGACCGAAGTAAATTGGTCGTTATTTGATTTCATAGTAGCGGGGGTTCTACTTTTTGGCACGGGTGGACTGATTGAATTGTCGCTCCGAAACATCAAAACACTTAACCAACGCGTTTTGATTATTGCAGGAATGCTGCTGGTATTATTCTTGATATGGGCCGAATTAGCCGTGGGTATTTTCGGTACACCGTTTGCAGGGAATTGATTCTTGAAATTATAAAAAACCTACTTCGATGATTTTGAAGTAGGTTTTTTTGTGTAATACAACTTGCATCAAATGTTTAAAGAGCAGTAAACCATATAGTCTTAATAAAATATTGACACTAGTTTAGGTTTACACTATAGTTGATTTTTACAACAAACACATGAGTATTACATCCATCGAAGAGTTTTAAAAAGAAATCGATGTGCAACTTCCCGAAGGCTTTAATTCAAACCACTTTGGGATGACATGGGTAATGTAGTGGTGTTTCTTTGAACCAAAGATGCGATAGGGTAAACGGACAAAGAATTGAAGTATCAGGTGATTTTTTTCTTTAAAATCTGAAATTATTTTAAAGAGTGGCAGATAAATTTAACGCTGATTTTTGTGGATATTTCAAAACATCCGTAAAAATCAGCGTTGGCACAGCCGTTTTATCAGCGTGCTATTTTTTTGAGAATTTCACAGCAATCAGTTCAGTTCATGAACAAATTCATTGATTGGTTTGCGAACTTTCTTCAAATTTGCATTCCAATCGTTGGCAGCATCTCGGTAGCCCAAAGGCAAAATCACCGCACTTTTAAGTCCTTTTTCGCCAAGACCTAATAATTTATCTAATTCTTCTGGATTAAAACCTTCCATCGGTGTTGCATCAACTTGTTGCTCAGCTGCGGCAGCAATAGCCATCGAAAACGAAATATAGGCTTGCTTTGCTGCATGCACACTTTGCCACTCTTTTCCAAGGGGTTCGTATGTACTCCAAAGCATATTTTTATAATCATCCATTTGAGTAAGCGGCAAGCCTCTATCTGCTAATATTTTATGGAATGTCGCTTCAATTTTTTCTAAAGAATAACCATCCCAAGCGGCCCAAACTAATAAATGCGAACAATCGGTTATTTGGCTCTGGTTAAATGCAATTGGTCTGATTTTTTCGAGCAATTCTTTATCGCTAATAACAAAAACCTCATACGGTTGTAAACCAGAAGATGAAGGAGCAAGTCTGGCTGCTTCCAATATATAATCTAATTTTTCTTGCGGCACTATATTGCCATTCATTTTTTTGGTGGCGTATCGCCATTCTAAACTTTCTAATAAATTCATATTCTTTGATTTAATATTTCGATGCAAAGTTATGGACATATTGTTACTTTTGGTAACTTTGTATCAAAAAGTAATAGTGAATTTCAAGAAACTTGATTACCTATGGGAAACCAACTAACAACCGAGAAAGTTGCTGAATGCAAAAATTCAGTAAAGGCCATCCATGATGTAATGGATATCATTGGTGGCAAATGGAAAATATCTATAATTGCTTGTTTGTGCTATCAGCCGCTGCGTTTTAGTGAAATTTTAAAAGAAATAGAGGGTATTTCGGGAAAAGTTCTGAGTAAAGAACTAAAAGACCTCGAAATGAATCAGTTGGTGACACGCACAGTATTGGATACGCAGCCAATAACCGTAGAATACGCCATTACCGAATATGGACGCACGTTAAAAGAAGTTACCAGCGTAATTGCAGATTGGGGAATGAAACATAGGCAACGAATTATGAGCTAAGTTTTAGAACCATTTCAGCGTGAAAGCGTGTTAGTTTGCTAAAACAATAGCTTATTTCATGACAACCTACTTCATTATACCAGGCCTTGGCAACTCCGATGAAGGCCATTGGCAAACACACTTTGAAAATTCGGGAGATAATTTTATTAGAATTAACCAAAAAAGTTGGGACGAACCCGATTGCGAAGATTGGATTCAGAACATCGAAAAAGCAATTTCAGCTTACGAGCCTTCCGATGTTGTATTAATTGCTCATAGTTTGGGCTGCACGGCTGTGGCTCAGTGGGCAAAACGCTTCCCCAAAACTATCAAAGGAGCATTATTGGTTGCTCCGAGCGATATTGAAAACCCTGTTTATACTTTCCCGATGACAGGTTTTACGCCAATTCCTTTAGAAAAACTGCCTTTTAAGAGCATTGTGGTGGCAAGTTCAAATGATGTTTGGGTGTCGGAAGAGCGAGCTAAGTTTTTTGCTGATGCGTGGGGAAGCGAATACTTAAATATTGGCGAAGCCGGACACATCAACGTTGCGGGTGGCTATGGCGAATGGCCTGCGGGTTTAGAACTTTTAGAAAGATTTTCGTAAACGTATATTTATTACCGCAAAGTACTCAAAGTATGGCACTATGTTCTCAAAGATGTTGTACATATTAAACTTTGGTGTGCTTTGTGCTGCCCTTTGTGAACTTTGCGGTTAACTATTAAATTTACTTCAACCGAATACTGTAAGCCTGAATCAAAGGCGGGTTTTCGGGCGACATCGTGAAACTTACTTCGATATTTCCTTTTTCTCCTTCCATCAAAAACTTACCCCTCAGTGCATTTTCGGCTACAATTTCATTCACTTTTATGATTTTTCCTGCTTTCTCAAAGATTTCTTCGGCTTCAGCTTTCAAAAGGTCAGGGAAATAATCTAAAAAGAAATTTTCGGCAAAAATGCCCGATTTTTCGGCGTTTTCCCACGCAGGAAGTAGTTTCACGAGTTCGTTTTGACGTTGTTTCAAAATTGGCGAAACTGGAAATGCAATAGGTTTAAGACCTGCTTTCTCAACAATAAATGGCAAAATCTGATTATTCATCAGAGCTGCACCGCCATAAGTTCCGTTGGTAAAAGTGACGATTCCGACACCATAATTTGGCAAGATTTTCCAATCAGAGCCAAAACCTGGGAGGCCGCCCGAATGCCCAACGCTCGTGATTTGGTTGCAGTTTTTGTCGATACGTAAACCATAGCCATAGAACGACATATTACTACAAGGCTCGCCCGTACCTGTGTAGCCTCGGTTATTCATACTATTGAAATTGGCAGGAAAGTGCATTTCTTTCAACGAACTTTTCTTCAAAATCGACGAATTTGGAGCATCAACCTGATAAGCTTTTTGATGAAAAGCCATGTATTTGGCAAAATCTTCGATGGAAGTCAGCACGCCGCCCATGATTCCGTACGCACCGTCGGGTTCGATGGGTTGCTCGATGTATTGCTCACGTAACCAACGATAACCCCTAACGAGTTGATTATCTGGCACTTTTGTATAATCCCAGTAGGTATTATTCATGCCGAGTGGCTTCCAAATTTTGTTGATGATATAGCTTTGGTAGCTTTGTCCCGACACGGTTTTGATGATTTGTCCCAACATTGCAAAACCCATATTACTGTATTCGTAGGCAACACCTGGCTCGTTGGAAAACGAAATTCCTCTCTTAAACATCTTTAGCATGGTTTCTTCCGAAATACCCAATTGGCGGTCGCCCCACGGATTATCTTCGGGGAAACCCGCTGCGTGCGTAAGCAAATGACGCACCGTAATTTCGGGCGAATCGGGTGAATATTTTTGTCCTTTTAGTTCGGGAATATATTTCCAAACTGGGTCGTCGAGTTTGATTTTTCCAGCATCACGTAGCTGCAAAATTGCCACAGAAGCAAAACTTTTCGACATCGAAGCAATGCGATAAACCGACTGATTATCAGCGGTTTTGTTGGTTTTATAATTGACAATACCGCTATTGCTCTGATAAATAATTTTGCCATCAAGCACCAAGGCATACGCCACACTCGACAAATGACTTTTGACCTTAAAATCTTGAAACTTAGCATCAAGTTCGGGAATCAAAGCCATGATTTTCTCTTCGGTGCTTTGAGCAAAAATATTTAGGCTGAGAAATAAGAAAAGGATTAGTTTTTTCATGTTTTGGTTGATGAGGGGGTTTGGGATTTTACAAAGATAGAAAAAAAGCTTTGTGAAAAAATACTTTACAAAGACGTTGATTTATTACACCATTACATGGATTTAATTCTTTCGAAAGTTGAACTTCTATCTAAAATTGGTTAAATTTGGTTAAAAAAACTGAATGTACACAGATTTAGAATACCAACTTTTTAAGAAACGCTTTCATGGAACATCAAACCTAACAGGAATTGATTTTCAAATTCATTATGCATTAAATACTGCTTTAAACCTTCTTTTGGAAGAAAAATCAATTGAACAGATAACTTTAGAAGGAATTGAAGATATAGATTTAAAACCTTTCCAAACGGATAATATTTACATTCAAGTAAAAACATCCATTAATTCTTGGCATTTAAGCAATCTTGCTCAACCGATTATTAATTTTGTTTTTCTAAATAGAACTACCCCGTTTGGCTAAATGTTCCACATTTAGTCAGTGTGTCATGCGTTCTTAGAACGCAACATTCAACAACACATTCTCAGATGCCGTTCTAAGAACGGCTACCGCATCGACTGAATAAAAATTCAGCCGAACGAAGGGCTAAATGTTCTACATTTAGTCAGTGTGTCATGCGTTCAGTTCCACTGCGGCTTAGAACGCAATAAGTAAATCCGCATTCCCTGTTTGGATAAATACGCTACATTTAGTCCCTGCGTCATACGTTCAGTTCCATTTCGGCTTAGAACGCAACATACCTAATGTGCCGTTCTCAAAATGACTGATAAATGCAGTCCTATTTTTTTAGGAATTACGTTTTTCAACTACTGGGAGCAAGATTATTTGTGCAGTTTTAACGGAGTCAAATTTTAAATCACAGGTAACCAACGGAATATTTGAGATTTGAGAAGTTGCCGCAATAATCGAATCCATCAATTTCATTTTGGTTGATAATCTGATTTTTATTGCTGCTTCTTTGATTTCATCACTTAGCTGAATGATAGATAGGGTTGAAAGAAATAGTTTTAATTCTTTGCGTTGGCTTTTTGTGAAATCCGCTTGACATTGAATTTCCATTTCAGTAATCTCTGAAATAAAAATGGTTTTGTCCTCAACCAAATCTATTTCTAAGCGTTCACCTCTCAAAAAATTAATGAGCGTATTGGTGTCTAAAATGATGGATTGATGGCTCATTATCTCAAATCTTTCTGAAATTCAAGGCTATCTCCTTTAAATGGAAATTTACCAATAAAATCCTGAGGCTTTAGCGGCTTGCTATTTTTTTGAAGTTTGCTAAAAACAGCCTCTATATCTACTTTCTTGGCATTTGCAGGCACTTTTACAGTCATTTCCTTATGATTTAATAAGCAAATGTATAGAAATTTGGCAAAATTACAAAGAGTAATTTCGGATAATCAAGTAAGAGAAACTCTACTACTATTTAACCCCCGTTTGGCTAAATGTTCTACATTTAGTCATTGTGTCATGCGTTCAGTTCCACTGCGGCTTAGAACGCAATAAGTAAAACCACATTCGCAAATGCCGTTCTAAGAACGACTGTCACATCGGCTGAATTTAAAAGGGTTAAGCCCCGATGGGGCTTCAAAGAGAGAAAATGAAACCCCGTTTGGCTAAATGTTCCACATTTAGTCAGTGTGTCATGCGTTCAGTTCCACTGCGGCTTAGAACACAACAAGCAAAACCACATTCTCAGATGCCGTTCTAAGAACGGCTACCGCATCGACTGAATAAAAATTCAGCCGAACGAAGTGTTACCACAATAGTATTTGATATGATTTTGCCAATTCCTTCTCAATGATGAGCTTAAATAGCATCAAGAAATAAAAGTTTTCAAATAGATTTTGATAAATTGCCCCAAAAATCTATTTAACCTACCAATGAAAAAACACTTTCTTTTGGCATTGGCAATGCTGTCTTTGGTTGCGGCTTTGCAGGCACAACAAAAAACCTATTGCAACCCCATCAATGTTGATTATGGCTATACACCCATTCCAAATTTTAGCGAGTGGGGGCGTCACCGAGCTACGGCCGACCCTGTTTTGGTCAATTACAAAGGCGAATATTATATGTTTAGCACCAATCAGTGGGGGTATTGGCATAGTCCCGATATGCTCAACTGGACTTTCCATGCTCGCAAGTTTCTTCGTCCACACAACAAAGTCTATGACGAACTTTGTGCCCCAGCCGTAGGCATTGTCGGCGATACGATGATAGTTTTTGGTTCGACTTATACCAGCGAATTTACTATCTGGATGAGTACCAACCCAAAAGCCAACGAATGGACAGCTTTGGTAGATAACTTCGAGATTGGTGGCTGGGACCCTGCTTTTTTTACCGATGATGATGGCAAATTTTATATGTACAACGGAAGCAGTAACCGTTATCCGCTTTATGGCATTGAGTTAGACCGCAAAACCATGAAACCCAAAGGGACTCGCAAAGAAATGTACTTACTGGAATCGTGGCGATATGGCTGGCAACGCTTTGGCGAGTACATGGACGATACGTTTCTCGATGGTTTCATAGAAGGTGCAACTGTCAACAAAAACAATGGAAAATATTACCTGCAATACGGAGCTCCAGGCACCGAAATGAGTGGCTATGCCGATGGGGTTTTGGTAGGAAAAACGCCATTGGGGCCTTGGGAAGCTCAGCCTGACCCGCTCAGTATGAAGTTGGGTGGCTTTGCTCGTGGAGCAGGTCATGGGGCATCTTTTCAGGATAATCAAAAAAACTGGTGGCACGTTTCTACGATTCAGCTTTCAAGCAAAAACAATTTTGAACGCCGCATCGGTATTTGGCCAGCGGGTTTCGACAAAGACGACGTAATGTGGTGTAATACAGTTTTTGGTGATTATCCGCATTATATTCCATCGGCAGGACTGGACATCAAAAAGACGTTTACGGGGTGGATGTTGCTCAATTATAATAAACCTGTTGAGGTTTCTTCAACGCTGGGTGGGTATTTGCCCAATAATGCCGTTGACGAAAGCATGAAAACCTACTGGTCGGCCGAAACAGGCAAAGCGGGCGAATGGATTAAAACCGATTTGGGTAATTTGTCAACCGTCAATGCGATTCAGATAAACTATGCCGACCAAGACGCCGATTCTTCGTTTTTGGGAAAACAAGTAAATATCAAGCATCAATACAAACTTTGGTCGAGCCTTGACGGTAAGAAATGGACAATTTTGGTCGATAAAGCAAATAACCAAACCGATGTTCCGCACGAATATGTAGAACTTGCACAGCCGATTCAGACTCGCTACATCAAACTTGAAAATGTGGCAATGCCGACGGGTAAATTTGCTATCAGTGGCCTGCGAGTTTTTGGCAATGGCAATGGCCCGAAACCCGATGCCGTAAAAGATTTTATGGTACTAAGAACGGAAAAAGACAAACGCAGTGCATGGATTCGCTGGCGACCAGAAAATAAAGCGTATGCCTATAATATTTATTACGGAACAGCCCCCGACAAACTCTATAACTGCATCATGGTGCATAATGCCAACGAATACTGGTTTAGAGGCATGGACAAACTAAGCACATATTATTACACCATCGAGGCCATCAACGAAAATGGCGTTTCGGAGAAAACGAAGATTTTGGAGGTGAAGTAAAGATTGATTGAAAATAGATTTTGTAGAAAAGGTCGGCAAAGAACTTTATCTTAGTCGACCTTTTTTATTACCCTTTCGAGAGTGTCAGAGAAATCTGTCCCGCATGGTGCGAGTTATGAAAAAGTACGTGCGAAAAGAGTCTGACTTTTGAAACTTTTCCAAAAAATGGCGTATCGATTTGCGTCAACCAATCTTCATCAGTTGTTTCTTCTACAAGTTTTTTTAGCATTTCGTAGCCTTTCGCCACATAAGCCTGACTTGTTTCGAGGTCGAAATCCTGCCCAATATCTTGTTGCCCCATGGTAGTATTCGGAACATCGCTCGGAATACCAAAAAAATAACCAAACAGATTCATTGTTTCGCCGATGTGGCGATAAATAAACCCAACCGAAGCCGCTTGTTCGTTGAGGCGTTTGTGCGAGTTTTCGCTGGTAATTTTCTCGAAAGCAAATGAGTTTGTCAACTGATTTTGCTCTAACATTTCGAGAAGTAATTGTTTATGCATGGTTATTTACATTTTTGTTTTAAGTAGATAGTCTAATATAAATTATAAGTATTTCCACTACTGTGGACTGTTGACCATAGACTGTAGACTACTTATTTTTTAGATTGTGCCGCCATCCATTCCATGATAGTCACTGGGCGATTATTGAGTTTTACGGGCGAGCCATCAAAATCAACTTTTGCATGATTTACGTGCGAATAAATCCATGACCAATGGCCATTATAGTAGTAGTTTTCGCCACCGAAAAAACCCGAAAGGTCAGTTACGTGGTCGTAGTACGTAAAATAAACATTTTTTGCTCCCGCTGCTTTCAATCTTTTATAAACTGGCACAACAGTATTTTCGGGAACGGTCGTGCCATCATCTTTTGAATGCACAAACCAAATAGGTACATTTTTGATGCTATTAATCTGCTGGTCAGTAATGTATTGCGACTGATACGCCAAGGCACTGATATAGCCCGCTGCAAAATAATTTGGCTCATTGAGTATCAATTTCAAAGCCATATAACCGCCGTTTGAGCAACCACCTACATAAATGCGTTTGGTGTCGATGTTCGGGTTTTTCTTTACGTAATCTTTGATGAGAGCCATTAACCCCTTATTATATACGTCATCTTCTTTTCCGTGCGTAGTCACGCCATCTTTGTTGTGCATCCAAGCCCCTGGGCATTGCGGAGATAGCACGAACGCACCACCGAAAAATGCCTGCATTTCAGCAGAAGCATAATTGGCCGCTTTATTACCCAACAACGGAATCGTAGGGTCAGTGCCACCTTCGCCACCACCATGAAGCCAAATAATCAGTGGCGATTTTGTTGTTTTATTTTTAGGCGAAAAAGCTGCATAAGACATCGTTTTGCCAGCTTCGTACTCGAATCTTCCCGTTAGGTCAAAATCATCAATCAAAGGCATGATTCTGTTTTTTTCTTTGTTCCAAACTTTATTGTTTTTTGTATCGGTGATAGTCACTTTATAATCCACCCACTGATTTCCACGGCAGCCTGCTTTTTGTGAATATTGGAAAGTTGAACCCAAAGGCATATTCGGTGCTACGGCCAAAATTAAAGTTACGAAGCTACCCTCTTTTACTCTTTTGCCTTGATTATCAGACACATACGCATAAACTACGCTTCGGTTTCCTTTGGCTTGAGCAGCAGGAACATCGGCACAAGCGTGGCTTCTTTCCACCGAAACCGTAAAATCTTTATAATCAATCGTTGTGCTTGGAGCATCTAAGCCGATTATAACTTTATTGGCAGCTGGGCCCCAATCGAAGCCTTCTACAACAAGGGTGTATTCGTTGTTGGCCAAAGGTTTATCAGTTGCAAAAGCATTGGTAAAAATCAAACAGATGAAGCTTATCAAAAAGGCTGTAAATGACTTATTTAGAAAGTTTTGTTTCATAGTGTAAGATAGGTTTGAGTAGTAATTTACAAATATTCGTATAAATTGAATTATTACAAGAGTTTTTTAGACAAAAATATCATTTTATGTGTCAAAAACAAGCTTTCTTGAGAACAAGAAATTAGCTTTCTTCAATTTTAAATTAACATGTGCTATTTTCGGCATTACCGATTAGGCCGTAAAACATTTTCATATCGAGTAAACATCGCTATTGCATTCTAAATCAGGTATTTATACGCTACTATTTAGCTAAAAAATGGCGTAGTTTTGGGTTTCAAATACATACCAAACCTAATTTCAAATACCTACATGAAAACTAAATTACTAAGCTTCGTAGCTATCCTATTTTTGGGTGCATCGTTTTTCTTAAATGCCCAGACTCCCAAAGGATTCAGCATTAAACCAAGTCGAAATCTCAAAAACCTCCCGGCTTTACAGTCGTTTGTTTTTGGACAATCGGGCAAATATTGGGTAATGATTGGTGGGCGTACCAACGGCTTTCACGGATTCGACCCAAACGCTTATTTATTCCCTTTCAAGAAAGCCAATAAATATATTTACGTCTATAATACTGCTATCAATAAATTAGATAGCATGTCAACGGCCTTTTTGCCAGCTGCTTTACGAGAGCAATATACTTCCACAAATATGCAGCATTTTCAGGTAGGCAATTATTTGTATGTTTCGGGTGGCTACGGTGAATTTCATGCAAAATTACCCGATTCATCATGGGTTACATATTCTACCCTTTCGAGAATAAACATGAGTCAACTTATCAATGCAGTTTTGACAAAAAATATTAATCAATTTGCAGCTTCAGTTGTTTACTCAAAATCGAACTTAACTGCCGCTACGGGTGGAGAATTATTTAAGCTACCCGATGGAAAGTTTTATTTGACACTCGGGCATCGGTATAATGGAAAATATGGAACAAATAATACAAGTCAGGTGTATCTCGATTCGGTGCATGTTTTCAGACTTACCGAAACCGCTTCGAGTATCAGCATCACACCCAATTCGATGCAGTATCTTTCTGATAATTTACCCGATAGTGTCACGCAGTTTAGACGTCGAGATTTGTTGGTTGTTCCTGCTATTCAACGAGGAGGTAAAACCGTTGGTCTTACAGTTTATGGCGGAGTATTTACTTACGGAAATAATGGTGCTCCTTTCCGAAATCCAATTTACATAAAAGGTGGCACTACCCCAAGTTATGTGTTGGATAAATCTTATACACAGACATCAAACATCTACTCAACCGCCAACGTAGAAATGTATGATGCCCAAAACGATGTGATGCTCACTACTGCTTTTGGTGGCATGGGCGAAAACATGACAACTGACCCAGATGCTTTTACCAAGAAAATACTAACTATCAGCAAGAATAACCGAACCAATGTCACGACCGAAATTGTCAACCCTACTACGCTACCAACCTACATGGGTTCGGAAGGAGTTTTTATTACAGCACCCAGTGTTCCGATGTACAATACAAGCTATGATATAATTAATTACAATGCTATTCCTGCGGGAAAAACTACGCTGATAGGCTATATTTACGGAGGAATCGTATCGAACGGACCTTCTTGGGGGCCATCAAACCCTACGCTACCGAGTAATATGGTCTATGAAGTTTATTTGACGAAGTAGTTTTTTTGGAAGTTATTAATAAAAATGGTGAAAATCTTAGTTGATTTTCACCATTTTTCAATTAAAAACTTTACGCTTTTCTGACAAACTCTGATTTTAAGCCCATTGAGCCAAAACCTTCAATTTTACAATCAATATTATGGCCGTCATTACCATCTGTCAGGCGAATATTTTTCACTTTAGTGCCTGATTTGATGGGTTTTGGAGCTCCTTTTACGGGTAAATCTTTAATAACCACTACCGTATCACCATCTTGTAATTCGTTGCCGTTCGAGTCAAGCACCTTCGTGGTTGTATCTCCTGTTTCTTCGGTTTCTACATCTTCTGGATTCCATTCGTAGAAACATTCTGGGCAAATCAATAAACCATCGCTCGGATATACGTATTCGGATTTGCACTTGGGGCAAGGAGGAAATTCTGACATGTTTTTTATTGTTTAGAGGAAAAGTTCAGACCGCAAATTAAGAAAAACATTTCAGAGTATAGAAAAAAGCGTAGCGTTGGGGCTTAAACCGTGCATAAATTACATCGCCGTAGGTTTAATTTATTTATTCGCTTTATTCAATTCAAGACAAATTTAGCCTACGGATTTTCTCCTTTTTATCCTCAAATCACCAATCAAACTTCAACAACGAAACACCTTGGCG
>NZ_JBMLRC010000272.1:0-19513 GCF_049241225.1 Emticicia sp. | reverse complement strand
TTTCATTGCCGTCTGTGCGACCCAGTCTGCTTTAGCTGACGGATAATAAAAAATCAACTTCCCATTTTTGACTTTAGTCAAACAATACTATATTTACCAAAACAACAATGCTGTTTCATGTCCTATGTAAAAATTTGGGTTCATGTAGTGTTTTCCACAAAGAACCGATTTCCTTTTCTTACCAAAGATATTCGATATGAAATATTTAATCATATCATTGAAAATTGCCGTGAAAAAGACATTTTCCTACAAGCAATTAATGGTTATACAGAGCATATTCATTGCTTAATTTCTCTGGGTAAAGACCAATCAATCGCTGCTATTGCAAAACTCATTAAAGGCGAATCATCATTTTGGATAAATAAACAACAGTTAACAAAACAGAAATTTTCTTGGCAAGATGATTACTTTGCAGTTTCGGTGAGTGAGTCACAAGTTGAGAAAGTTGTGAGCTATATTAAAAATCAGGAGATTCACCACGCTAAGAAATCTTTCGATGAAGAAGTCGAAGAGTTTATGCAAAAGTATGGCTGGCAGATTATTAAAGATGATAAATAACAAAAATGGCAAATCTAAATCAAGATTTGCCATTTTCTATTATACATTTATTCAAAATTCTTATCTAAAATCATCTTCGTCGTCATCGCCGAAGTTCATCTTATTGGGGTCGAACATACTATCCAATAAATCTTTGAATTGCAGACCTGTATCTAAATTTTGCTTGCTGATTAATGAATATTCAGCCAAACCATGAAGAGCAAATTCCATCATAAAAAGTTTGTCATCTTCGCCCAAACGTTCGTGGTAGCCTTCTACCAATTCCTCCAAGCCTTCAATTGTTTTTAGTCTTGCACGGTATTCTCGGTCGGTGAGGTCATTCGTGAAATCAATTACATTGCCTTCGCCAAACCAATTGGATACTTGTTGGAATGGATTTTTACCCGATTTCTTTTTCTTTACCGCTTCTGGATTCGGGAAATATTTCAAAAATTCCGTTCGCATGGCTTTCCCGATAAGGCTTTGAGCCACATAAACTGGGCCTTCAACTTCTCCTTCGTAAACCAATTCTATTTTTCCGTTGATGGCCGCAATCGCTCCGTAAATATCTGATACTCTTGCGTTTACGTTTTTCTCACCGTTAATCAACGAACGTCTTTCGGCCGAACTTAATAAATTTTCATAAGCCGAAATTGTCATACGAGCCGAAACCCCACTTTTGGCATCGACATATTCGCTTTGGCGAGCTTCAACCGCAATTTGCTCAACCAAATCTTTCAGAATATCATTAACAACGATTTTCTTCTGACCATCTTTAATGATAGCTTCTTGTTCGGTAATCTTACGTCCGATTTCGATAGATTTCGGGTAGTGAGTCACAATCTGGCTATCAATACGGTCCTTGAGTGGCGTTACGATACTTCCACGGTTGGTATAATCTTCGGGGTTTGCCGTGAATACAAATTGAATATCAAGCGGCATACGAAGTTTAAAACCACGAATCTGAATGTCGCCTTCTTGTAAAATATTGAACAATGAAACCTGAATACGAGCCTGTAAATCGGGCAATTCGTTAATCACAAAAATACAACGGTGCGAGCGTGGAATCATTCCGAAGTGAATCACACGTTCGTCAGAATAAGGTAAGCGTAATGTAGCCGCTTTGATTGGGTCAACATCACCGATTAAGTCGGCAATCGAAACATCAGGCGTTGCCAATTTTTCATTGTAACGTTCGTCACGGTGAAGCCATGCAACAGGCGTATTATCTCCTTTTTCGGCAATCAAATCTTTGGCAAATCGTGAAAGTGGTTCGAGTGGGTCGTCGTTGAGTTCAGAACCTTCTACGATTGGCACGTATTCGTCTAAAAGATTGACCATCAGGCGAGCAATACGGGTTTTTGCTTGTCCACGTAAACCCAGTAAGTTGATGTGGTGCATCGAAAGAATCGCTTTTTCAACATCAGGAATAACGGTGTCTTCGTATCCCCAAATTCCAGGAAAAACCGATTCTTTATTTTTAAGCTTCTCAACTAAATTATCACGAAGTTCTTGTTTGATGGATTTTGGGCGGTAGCCGCTGGCTTTTAATTCGCCAAGTGTTTTTATTTTTAAAATATTCTTATCGAATGCCATGTATTTAATGGATAATGTAGAATTGAAAATGAATAATGAGCTTCTTCTGAATAACGGTTTTTCGGAAGAAATGGTTTGAGAGTTTGTACGACAATTTTCCAAATTGTCTGCTGATGCGGAGGGATTAGGTAATTTGTCGTACGAAAATCTTTAAAACACAAAAGCCATTTAAGCTGTATTTAGTGCTTAAATGGCTTTTATAAAATCTTTATTTTTAACTACACTGCCCCAAAATTACCCAAATAATTACGAAAACGATGATGGTTCCGAAGCAGCCTCCGCCGAGTTTTTTTGCTCCATAACCTGCGATTAATCCTCTAAATAAGTTGTTCATGGTAGTGAAATTTAGTTGTGAAAAGATGAATTATAAAATCAATGGGGTGAAGTTAGTCAAATTTTCGTCAAAAACAACAAATTTAGCAGGAAAGCCTTCGGCAATTTGTCCGATTTCGGTATCAATACCCAAAGCTTTTGCAGGGCGAATAGTTGCCATTTTGATGGCTTCTTCGAGCGAAATTCCTACTTTTTCAACGGCATTTTTCACGCAATCGGCCATCGAAATGGCTGCTCCTGCCAGATTTCCTTCCGAGTTTCGGTACTGACCATTTTCGAGGTAAGCATCAAATTCTTCCCATTGAAATTGTTTTACCTTTTCACCCACAAAAAGAGCATCCGAAATCAAGAAAAGCTTATCTTGTTTGATTTTATAGGCAATGCGAGCAGCGGCATAGTCACAATGAAAACCATCTAAAATGATGGGTGCATACACTTCTGGGCTATCAAACGTTGCACCCACAACACCCGGCTCACGATGTCCCATTTGAGTCATGGCGTTGTAGAGATGCGTGCAAAGAGTAATGCCTTGATTATAAGCTTGTTTTGCTTGTTTGTAGGTAGCGTTTGAATGCCCAAGTGAGATTTTTATGCCGCTTTCGAGCAGCATATCAATTTGTTCGGGCGTAAAATTTTCGGCAGCGATAGTCATTAATTTGATGATTCCTTTGCCGTATTTGATAATTTCTTCTAACTCACTATTAGTTGGTTTTTTGATATATCGAGCCAAATGAGCTCCACGTTTGGCAAGATTCAAAAATGGTCCTTCGAGGTGCATTCCGAGTACGCCAGAATTCGGGTTTTTCTCTAAAAAACTGCGAGTTGCTTCAATGCCTTTCAGAATATTTTCGAGTGGAGAAGTTATGAGCGTAGGCAGTACATGTGTAGTACCAAGCTTTAAGCTCGACTCATAGATATCTTCGATGGTTTCTTCGTTGGCGTGTTGGGTAAAATAAAACTTTTCGCCACCGTTAATGTGCGTATCTACAAAGCCTGCTGATATATGTTTGCCTGCCAAGTCTATGGTTTTTGCGTCAGAGTGGAACGCCACCCGCCTGTGGTCAGACGTTGAAATTCTACCATTTTCGATAATAACTGATTGATTTTGAAGGACCTCAGTGCCTGTGTGAACAGTGGCGTTTGTGATGATGGTTTGCATAAAAAACTTGCTCGGGTTGAGCGAGCAAGTTAAGAAAAATGTTTTTAAAATATATAAGCTTAATTATTATTACTGCCTGCTGAGTTGTTTTTAGATTTACTGTCTTTAGAGAAAATTTGGTAACCAATTCCAATAGATAACCATGGTTTACGGTTGTAAATCCAATTTGTTTTCACATAGTCAGCAGCTGTTAGTCTGTCAAATCCACCAAATATACCAAATTGGAAAGAGTGGTTTTCTAAGACCGTACCAATCGCAAAGGTTGCAGCTGCTAAGTCGCTAGGTTGTTTAATTTTACCTTTTGAAGATAGACTATCAACCGTAACTGCTGAAATTCCACAATTTACAAGAAAATGTAAATAAGTAGGATTGTATTTAGATAGCCTCCATTTAAATCCGCCAGATAAACCAAGAGAAAAGTCCTTTGAAAAAGTTTTTGGGCTTCCTCTATATTTTAATGGTAAAACGACTAAGCCAGCTGACCAATCTCTATTCCTTTTATACACAGGAATTGCATAATTTTTGAAATCATCTTCGCTCACAATGAATATTTTTTTATTGTCGATTTTTTCGATTTTCATTTGTGGCAAACTGCTATCTTTATAGTTAAAACTTGTTTGGTAGCCCATATCGTCATTTTGCCATTTCCAAAAGAGTATTTTATATCCGGTGACATCTTTTGAAAGCAGTGTAAATGTACTTTGACTTGGTGCATATTTAACATCTGCAGCATTCTCTGCATTTGTTACTTTAACGGGTATTTTAAATTCATAGAAAAAAGTTTCATCATAGGACTGAAAGTTTTGGGCATAAGCCATGCAATGAGATATTAAAATAATCAGTGTAATTCGGAAATAATTTGATTTAGTTTTCATGAAATGTAAAGTTTTAGAAGGTTATATACCATTTTATTTAATTATAAATTTGAATTTAGGGCCGAGACTAACTTCAACCTTCTTCTGGCAACTTTTAATGCAGTTCCGTTTTTTAATGTAATAGTTGCACTCTTTCCCTTTTTGTGAATCTCTGAAATGAAATTAGGATTTAACAAATAAGATTTGTGTACTCTTATAAAATTTGAAAGGTGTTTATCATTAGCATATTTCTTGAGCGTAAATGATGAAACCATCTTTTTTCCATTTTTCAGATGAAAAATAGTGTAATTAATGTCAGCTTCGAGATACGTTATCTCATTGTTTTCGGGAGTTTTGAGAGGGGTCATAAAGGCTATATATTTTAGGAGTTTGAGCGAAAATAAATTAAACAAGTTGCCAACGATGGGCAAAATTGACAATGCTCGCAACATTGCGAGCGTTGAGTTTTCGGGTGATATTCTTTCGATAAGTATCAACCGTAAATTCACTTACGCATAGCTTTTCTGCGATTTCGGCTGATAAAAATTCGAGAGCAATAAGCCTGATTACTTCTAATTCACGAGTGGTGAGTGAGTAGCGAGCCACGAGTTCGTGCTGGTATTCGGTAGTAAGGCCTCCAAAAAGAGATTCTTTGGCAAGTTTGATTTTCAGTCCATTATAGACTTTATTGATACATTCGATGAGGTATGTCTGATTGCTACATTTTGAGACAAAACAATCAGCAAGAGCTGAGATTTTTTTTAGACAGGAAGCGGCTATCGAATCGTGTAAAATCAAGATTTTACCAGTGTAAATATCTTTTAGTCTTTTTTGAAGAGTTAAATCTCCCTGAAAGAAAAAATTGGCATCAATGATTAGAACATCAGAAAGAGATTTTGGAAGAGCATTAATTAAATCCCGATTATTGTTGGCAATACCGACAATCTGGAAGTTATCGGATAGAGACAACATCATCGACAATCCCTCTGCAAAGAGTTGATAACTATCAGCAAGGAAAAGTTTAACTTTAGGGTTCATAGCAACAGGAGTTTTGAGCATCGAAGTAACGATACAAATATCCGTTAAGCTACGCTACGGTTCAATACTGCCTTGCCATGATTTTATCTACTGTCTGGACAGTAGATTGTTAGAAAATGTTTGATTTTTTAGATAAATTCAAGTATTTTCAAAAGTCAATTGCCGAACCCTACCATGAAACGACTGCTACTACTTTTATTACTACTTATTTCAAATCTAATTTTTGCTCAACAACAAAGAAAACTTGATAGTTTAAAGGCTATTTTGGCCAAACTGCCAGTTGAAGGAAAATCCTTATCAACTGACACAATGAGAGTGAAGTTACTTTGTGAGATGGGGGAGATACTAATATCAAAAGATACATCAGTATTAATTTTTACTAAGGCGATCGATATTTCTCGAACTATCGATTGGACTTATGGTTTAGTTTTGTCTCAAAATCTCTACGGGAAAAAATTAAAAAAACAGAATAATTTCTTCAAAGCGGAAGAGTTTTTTTTTAAATCTTTGACCCTATCAACTAAAAATAATTTTATTGCTCAGAAAGCATATTCACTCCAAAATATTGGCGATATTTATAGTATTTCAAAAAAACCAAGCGTTGCTTTAGGGTATTATCAGGAAGCACTAAAAATGTATAAATCAATCAATAATAAAAATGGAGTTCTTCTGTGTTATAATAATATGGGGATTGCTTACACCCGACTTAATGATTTTGTAAAAGCATTAGATACCCATAATTATTGTTTGAATTTAAGTATAGAGTACATAAATCGCCATTTCATGGGGCTATCACATCATAATATTGCTAATATAAACAGGCTGCAACAAAATTATGAAGTAGCTAAAGCAAGTTATGAGAAAGCAATCGAAATTTATTTATCAGTTGGAGATACTGAGCTTGAACAACTCGCATCTGCCTATACAGGTTTGGCTGAAATATTTTTAAATCAAAAAAATATGGTACTTGCCAAGAAATTTGCGTTTTTGGCCATTAATACAAATAATTCAGCTCTTACATCAACTTTTATCAAAGCAAATGATGTATTACTGAAAATATACAGAGAAGATGGTGATTATATGAATGCTTATCTTATTAGTGAGAAGATTAGAGTTAAGCAAGATAGTTTGAATAATATCGAGAATGAAAGGCGACTTGCAAGTGCGAAGTTTGAGTATGACCTCAATATAAAATCAGAAGAATTAAATCTTCAAAAAGAACGGCAAAAATGGTATTTAGGGATTGGACTTGCTGTATTGCTTATTTCATTGGTTGTTATAAGGGGTAATATTATTTTAAATAAAAAGAATAGATTAATTGAGGCTCAAAATGGTGAAATTGAACTTTTAAATTCTTCCTTAGAAAAGAAAGTTGAAGTACGTACAGCAGAATTGAAAGATGCAAACATTGAGTTATTAAGAAAAAATAAAGAAATTGTTGAAGCTCTTTTCAAGGGTAAAAAAATTGAAAGACAAAGGGTTGCGAGCGAACTTCACGATAATTTAGGGAGTACTTTATCGGCATTAAAGTGGCGTTTGGATGCTTTAAATATGGAAAATTTAAACCCAAAAGAGCAGAAGTTGTATAAAAGTATTCAAGACATGATGAGTGATGCTTACTCAGAAGTCAGATTAATCTCTCATAATCTTATGCCAACACAACTTCAAGAAAAAGGGTTGATTGGTGCTTTACAAAATTTTATCAGTGAAATAAGTTCAAATACTAAATTTGTGATTGATTTCGAAAGTAATTTAAATGCTTCGATTCTTGATGATAAAATTTCGCTTGAAATTTATAGTATCTGCATGGAGTTACTCAATAATGTCTTAAAACATTCAAAAGGTTCAGAGGCAAAACTTAGTATTTTAACTGACGACGATAGTTTAATAATTGAGGTGTTTGATAATGGGATTGGAATTGATATGAATAAAATTGAAAATTCTTCTATGGGTATCAACAATATCAATGCAAGGGTAAAATCGCTCAATGGAAAATTTGAAATTAAAAATCAATTTTCTGGAGGAACACAAGTTAGGGTTGTTTTTGATTATGAATTGTTAGAGAATTTTAGAGATGGGGTTGTTGAATCATAAAGTTGTAGTAAAAAATAACCAACCCCAGCAATACCATCATATAAACCAGGATTATAAAAATCATGGCCAAATTGAGTCGGTGGGAAATGCCCGTAATTGAGGTATTTTTCGATAATATAGTCTGCTATTTTTTGAGGCTCATCAAATCTAAAAGTCGTATTTAAATGACCCTTACTGACGAGTCGTTTAATTAGATAGACAATTTCTAAAAGTCCCAATATTCCGTATTCGTATTCTTGGGTATCTTGGTTATAAGACATGAAATTGCATATATTGCTGTCTTTTGTATGGATAAATACGTAGTTTAGACAAAAATGCTTGATTAAAATATCTATTTTCAATACTGCCTCAATTTTAATATCACCCCCGCCAGCAATCAAGAAATCTAATATTTCTAATCGATATTCAAGTAATTGTATAGCTTTCGAAGTACTCAATTTATCAATATTTTGGTTTTCAGAAATCAGTTGTGTTTCCAGTAGTTTATGGTAGGTTCCTAAATCATCAATATTACTTTTATATTTGAGTTTTACCAGACAAAACAATATTTTAGTGGTATTTACAGCACCTTTTTCTTGTGCGTAAATTAGACATCCTATTAGTTGTTGCTTTATATTATAGTCAAGTTTTTTTATGAATAAGTCACATTTTAAGATTCCAATGATTTCCTCAAGTTCTTTATCAATGAGTGTGTAATTAGCTTTTTCTATATAAAGCTCAATTTTTTTGATAAATATCTGAGCGATTTCATCTATTTTTTTACATATTTTCTTTCCTAAGATTCGGTCAGGTGAGTCGGGTAATGTATTGATATATGAAAGAGAAGAGTAAATACCAGCTAACCCCAAATAAAAATCTTGACTTTTATTTGAAGTGATTTGAGCATTTAATAAACTTCTTATTATACCATCACGCATTTCTATAAAAAAACTATCTGGATTATATACACAGAGTTGGGTATAAAACTTAGCAATTCCAGCCAATCCATCAAACAGACTGCCATTACAAATTACTGCCCGAATAGATTTTTTTTGAAAAGTAGCTTTTGTCCAAGTGCATTTTTCTCCCTTTGTATCCCAGATAGCTTGATTTGCTAACTGATTGGCGATTGATTCTGCGTGGTATAATTTTGACTTATCAAGTTTCCAACTTACTAAAGTTGTCTGTGAAAAGTTAATTTTTTTTAAGTCTTTTGGTAGAATTGATTTAGGTTTTAAATGAAAATTTTCAAAATCATATTCGATATCTATGATATCTATAACCTCTTGAGTAGTAGGAAGTTTTTTATTAGAAATAAGATAGTTGATTACTACACTTGTAACATAGTTTATCCTCGACTGTCCAAAACTATCATTATTATTAGGGTCGGAGGGTTCTTCGGCAAAGCCTATTCCTGGCCATAATTCATGAGTAAACATGGGTGTTTCATGCCTTAAAGAGGGTTTCTCCAAAACATCAATTATTTTTAAGGCTCGTAAGAGTCCACGTTTTTCAACATAAAGCACAATACTATCTGCCCTGCAAAACTTTATTTGTTTATAAAAAAGTTTAAAGTAAAAACTTACTTTTGCCTCGTTCAACTGCAAAAGTAAAGCATGAACAAACTCTAATAGTTTCTCATAAGATAAAACTTGGGCATCTACATTGAAATAAAACCTAACTACATCATCAACATCATTTGGGTAAGTTTTTCCGTAAAAATAAGCCCAGTCCGAATCTTTTCTAAACTGGAATCCCGAGTTTTCAAAGATATTGATGAGTGAGCCTTTCTTTAATTCCTCGTATGGTTTATTGAGCGTAATGCCATTGCGGTTAAATCTTTTCGTTACGAAACCTTTGTGTGCTTGAATCACATCACTGTTTTTTACTTCCTTATCAACAATCCAATTTTCGTTGAGTGCCGCAGGATTTACACGTTTACTAATCTCCCACAGTTCGCTCGCAAAAACAGCATTGTTCGATTCATTTATGGTTTCTCTTAGTTCGGCTTTGAAAGTATATAAGTGAGCGTACCAATAGCTTCCTATTTTGGCAATTAATTCCTCTTTTTTTTCAGTAATTGAGGCTTTTTCCTTAAAACTCTTACCATAATTTATCAAACCTGTAGTTGAATCGAATTTTACATTTGCCAATAAAATTCCGAGATTTTTCTCATTAAGTTCATATTGGGTTAATCGATTATTCATAATTCTTCAAAAGCTATGTTTAGATTCGATACTTTTTGGGCTTTTTTATCATCGAAACTTCCTTCGGTTACACTTCTCTGGATTCGCTTTAACTTCGCAAGTAGAATGTATTTTTCAAGCAAGGACTTATCGCTGTCAGAAGTAACGATTTTTGATTTTAGGATTTCATTAAATTCCTGAAACTCTTGTGAAGGAAATGAGTACTCAACATCACTGATTAACCAAGCATAGTCCCACAATGGATTACCAAATTGAGCAAATTCATAATCTAAAAAGTATAATTCTCCTTCTGTATAGACAACATTTCTTAGTGAAAAATCGCCATGAATAAGTGCTTTATAGCCAGTTTCCTTACCCCATTTTTTATATTCCTCATTAATGAATTGTTTGAATGGTTCTCCAATGATTAACCAAAATTGCTGTATGAGCGAACTACTGACTTTGGGTTCTGGAACTGAAATCGGAAATGCTAAATTTAAACCCGAAACTGGAATGTTTTTTTCTGCATAATTATGCACTTCATTAATTTTAGAAAATATCCTATCGGCTACAGAATTGAAATTTAGACTCTTGTTTTTACCTGTTTTTTGCTGAATATCTTTCAAGACTGTAAAAAAGTTATCGCCGTTTACATATTTTCTAACGTATATTAGTTTTTCTTCATCAATAGATGTCTTTAAAGTTTCGATACAATTTTGGGAACTATTCAATATGAGTTTTTCTTCAAAAATACAAGTCAGATAAGCATCTTTTTTGAGAGCTAACTTTTGTTCTTCCGCAATTTTATAGGCTTGTTTTACTACTCTACCATCATTTATTGTATCACCATTTTCATTTCTGAATCTAATCAAAAATGTACTATTCAATGATTCTTCCTGACGAGCCTCAACAAGATTATCGAAAATCCTGTCTTCGTCAATAAAGCCATTCGAATACAGATAATAAATTACGTTTTGTAGTGTAAGTATCATGTTTTAGTTTTTCAGCCGATGATTACACCATTGTCGATAGGTCTTTGAGTGGATGCTCCTGAGCATACAGGAGGCAAAACCTGTGATGAAGACTCTTCTTGACCATCAATTGTTATTATCATTTCTTTAACAGTTTGAGCTATTGGAGTGAATATATAATTACCACTTTTCACGTAGGTCACCCTTCTTATTTCTGTTTTTTTTGCAAGGCAAAGGTTGATTACTTTAATATTATTCTCGTTGCTTTCAACCAAGGTTTCGATACCATCAGTTTCCCACGAGTTATTGAGAATATAAACAAAGTGAGTACTCGTAGGCTTTTCTGTTTGTGGATTAATATATTTTTCGATAAATCCTTTAACTGGCCCAATAGACGAAGGCTCACGCTCTTGTTGTGGGGCGAAAGTCAATCTCAACCATTTGTTGCCATCATTAAGCATCGGATTTGCTTTTTCTGCGTCAGTAAGTTCAAAAAGTGCTACTCCTTTAAGTTGCACGTGGGTCCCTGCATCAATTAAAGCTCTAATTTCAGGCTTTGTAGTGAAGACGTTTTTCTTTTTGTCAATAACATTGGCTTTGTTCACAAATCCCATTTTAGGTATAAATTTTAATTGTTAAAAAATCACTTCAAAAATCCATTTTTCATAGCCCAACGCATCAGCCCCAGTGCAGAGTTTACACCTACTTTCTTCATCAAATTGCGGCGATGAGTTTCAACAGTCGTGACGTTGATGAAAATTCGTTCGGCAATTTCGGCGTTGCTTAGGTCTTGTATGACGAGCTGCATGACTTCAATTTCTCGTGGTGTAAGAGGTATATTTTCTGAAACCTCGTCTTTTCCACTTGGGGTGTTTTGATTGGGTAACTGAGCCAATCGCATTACTACCGCTTCACTAAAATATTTTTGGCCGTTTGCCACTGTTTTTAGAGCAAGTTCAAGTTCTTTTCGTTCGGTTCGCTTCATGATATAGCCGTCAACCCCCGCAACCAGAGCTTCTTTGATAACCGCAGGTTCTTCCGACATCGTTAGTAGCATCACTCGCACCTTCGAGTATTTCTCTCGTACTCTGATGGTAGTTTCAATACCGTTCATGAGCGGCATGTGCAAATCGGCCAGTACAATATCTACTTCGTTGGTTTCCAAAAATGTTAGTACCTGCCAACCATTGTTGGCTGTGCCTACAACCTCAATGCCATCCATTGTATCAATCAAAATACTCAGACTTTCGGCTACAATTACATGGTCATCGGCAATCAGAACTCTAATCATAAAGTTTGGTGAACCATAAATTACTTTACAATTCGGCTATGCTTAATTTGGGATAATTTTTTGAGAAATGTGTGGGTAAAACGGTCAATGAAACAAAACCTGTAGGACTGGGACATCTTTATGAGGTTAGGTTGAAGCTTATTGTTTGATTCTGCTATACTATAAAAAACCTTCTTCAAAAACAAACACTTTAGTTTTATTTTTACTCTGCTACAAAAGTATGGTACTGATTACGTATAAAAAATACCTACTTGTAGTGAATTTTCGATTCCGACGTATAAAATACCGTGCTATGATTGTCTATAAAATCGAAAAAACCTTACCCACTAATATTTTGCTTGTTTTTTCAATTCCGTTTATTATCTTTGGTTTTCGTCAATAAAAACCAAAGATAATTATGTTGAGTCGTGTCGCCAATTCAATTTATTGGATTAATCGTTATATTGAGCGAGCCGAAAACTATGCCCGTTTCGTAAGCGTAAACCTTAATCTAACCCTCGATGCTCCCGGAATCATGACCGCCCAGTGGGAGCCGCTTCTCATCGCTACGGCCGATAACTATGGTTTTTTTGAGCATTATTCAGTAGCCGACCGTGATACTGTAATTGATTACATGACCTTCGATAAACGTAATCCGAATTCGATTTATAGTTGTTTGGCCAACGCCCGTGAGAATGCCCGCACCATACGTGAGAGCATCACAAAGGAAATGTGGGAGCACATTAATATTTTTTACCTCAAAATCTCAGAAACTCAGTCGGCAAGAAACTGGGAAGTTGAACAATTATTGCAGTTTTTTGATGAAATCAAGGAAGGTTGCCAGCTTTTCTTCGGTATTATTGACTCGACAGTCACTCGCAATGAAGGTTTTCATTTTGGGCGTTTAGGGCGTTTGTTAGAGCGTGCTGATAAAATTTCTCGCTTCTTGGATGTGCGTTATTTCACACTTCTCCCTGACGACCAAGCGATAGGTTCGCCGCAAGAATTGCTTATCTGGACATCGGTGCTAAAATCGGTGAGTGCTTTTAATATGTATCGCCAACAGCATAGAGTAATAAACCCTTCGCATATTGTTGAATTTTTGGTTTTAGATAAAAGTTTTCCTCGCTCAATTTTTTATTGTGTACGTCAGGCAGAGCTTTCTTTGTACCAGATTTCAGGTCGTGATTTGACCAGCGGTTATTCAAATTTGGCTGAAAAAGAACTTACTCGTTTACGACATGAAATCGAATTTACGGAAGTGAGTGATATTTTCGATAAAGGTCTTCACCCGTATTTGGATGAGTTTCAGATAAAAAATAATAAAGCAGCGGCCGAAATTTTCAATACTTATTTCGACCTAAAACCTGTTGAAGCATAAAATCGAAAAGAATTAAGGACAACTGAGAATTTTAAGTATGAGACAGATATAATCGACAAATCTGTGAATGATTAAATGGCTGTATATAAGCTCATTATCTCTCTGTGGACTTGTCGACTATTGACTGTGAACTACTTAATTCTCAATTATCAATTAAAAAGAATGACTTTTTGTCTTGGAGTAAAAGTAGCTAAAGGAATTGTAGCCATTGCCGATACTCGCATTACATCAGGAAGCGAGGTTTCGAGCAATAAAAAAGTTTTCGTGCATCAGTCGCAGCATCATTCGTTGTTTATCATGACTTCGGGCTTACGTTCGGTGCGTGATAAAGCCATTACTTATTTCAAAGAAGTTTTGGAAGAACAAGATACCAAGTTCGATAAGTTATACAAAGCCGTAAATGCCTTTGGCGATATGGTGAAGCGTGTGGCTGCCGAAGATAAGGCCTCGCTGCGAGAAGCTGGTTTGTCGTTCAACTTGTCGGCCGTCATTGGTGGGCAACTCGAAAAAGACGACGAGCACAAACTGTATATGTTGTATCCCGAAGGAAATTGGATTGAAGTAACCGAAGGTTCGCCGTTTATCATCATTGGTCAACCAAATTATGGAAAACCAATTTTGTATCGAAACCTAAAGTACAATACTTCATTGCAGGAAGTATTGAAACTCGGCTTTTTGGCATTTGATTCCACTCGTGTGAGTGCCAATGATGTCGATTTTCCGATTGATGTGATTTTGTGTGAAAAAGATAGCTTTAAAATCAACGAGCAACGTTACGAAAAAGCCGATTTAGAACAGATTTCGTATCAATGGAATGCCTTGTTGAATGCTTCTGTGCAGAAACTCCCAACCGATTGGATGGAACCAATTTTCTCGAAATCGCTTGAAATTTAAGTTGAAATATTCACAAGTTTAGTTTATCACGGAGGTTGCAAATGTATAAGTTTTCATAGAGTTTTCTCTGTGGAACTTCGTGCTGTACTGTGTCTCCGTGGTAAATTCACAAATCATTTTTAAGATTAATTCTTCCCATCTCACTCAACAAAAATGATTTTAAACGTCGAACATACCCTTTATTACAGCTATTCCAACTCAGTTTCGCTTACGCCTCATACAATCTATCTTACGCCAAAAGCTTCGCCCAATCAGGAAATTGTGTCTTTTCAGCTTGAAATTTTACCAACTCCCAACATTCTTTATAAAAATATTGATGTGGAAGGCAATGCTCAATCGGTGGCGTTTTTTAATACACCAACTGATCGACTGAGTTTTCGGGCGAAGGTTGAAATTGTTTCGGAAGAAGTAAATCCATTTCATTTTATTTATTATCCATTTGGAGCCGAAACACTGCCGTTTAAATATCCCGACAAAGAATTGGCACTTTTACAGCCTTATTTGACCGACGAAGGCATAACAACGCTTATCGACCAGTTTGCTCGACAAATTGCGGCCGAAGCCAATTGGAAAACAACCGATTTTCTGACCCGCATTTCAAAATATATCCGATATAATTTTTTGTATGAAAAACGCCTTGAAGGTGCTGCTCACTCGCCCGAAACGACTCTGATTTCTCGAAAAGGCACTTGCCGAGACTACGCCGTTTTGATGATTGCGGCCTGCAAAGCACTCGGTTTAGCAGCTCGATTTGTGAGTGGCTACTGCTACGGAAGCGAGCTACAAGCCCACGAACTTCATGCGTGGGTAGAGGTTTATTTACCAGGTGCAGGTTGGCGAGGTTTCGACCCAACCGAAGGCCGAATTACTGATTTTCACTATATTGCATTGGCTTCTTCGGCCCAAGCAGAGTTGATAAATCCGATTCGAGGTGGTTTCAGAGGAAATGCCGTTTCGTCATTAAATGCTTTTGTTGATATTCGACAGAAATAAAAAATCAGAATTTTTATTTACTTTAGCAGAAAAATGGCGTTTCTGCCTGAATTAGTATCGGTAATTAAAAACAATTAGTTTCAAAAGGAATGATTTGTTGAATATACAAACAACTGATAATAAGCAATTTTCGATACAGTTGACTGTCGCAAGTTGACCGTGGACTATTAACACTAACATCACTAAAATAACCTAAACTAATTACCAAATCTTTGATTATGGGCATCAAGAACAGACTAATTGTAATGAATTTTCTCCAGTTTTTTATTTGGGCGTGTTGGCTCATTACGATTGGAGCGTACTGGTTTCAAAATAAAGGTTGGTCAGGGGCTGAATTTGGAGCTATTTTTTCGACGATGGGAATTGCCTCATTGTTTATGCCAACCCTCGCTGGTATCATTGCCGATAAATACATCAACGCCGAACGACTTTATGCTATTTTGCATTTGCTCGGAGCTTTGGTATTGGTTTATATTCCACAAGTCGATAATCCGAATGATTTCTTTTGGGCAATTTTGCTTTGTGTGATATTCTATATGCCTACTTTGGCACTTTCTAATTCAATCGCTTATACGATTCTGAAAAACAATAATACCACTGACCTCGTGAAGGATTTTCCACCGATTAGGGTTTGGGGAACTGTCGGTTTTGTGGTGGCTTTGTGGGTGATTAGCCTTACTCACAACGAAACTTCAGCCAATCAATTTTATATTGCAGCGGCTTCGGCCGTGGTATTGGCAATTTACTCGCTTACTTTACCTAAATGCCCGCCTTTGGCAGGTACACCTGATAAAAGAAGTTTTATCGAGATATTGGGTTTAGATGCATTTAAGTTATTTAAAGACCCGAAAATTGCGATTTTCTTCATTTTTGCGATGTTCTTAGGGGCTTCTTTGCAGCTAACCAATGCTTATGGAGATACATTCTTGCATGATTTTGCCAATGTAGATATTTACAAAGATTCGATTGCCGTAAAATATCCTGCCATTATTATGTCAATCTCGCAGATTTCTGAGACGCTCTTTATCTTGGCGATTCCATTCTTTTTGAAGCGTTTTGGTATCAAGCAAGTAATGCTAATCAGTATGGTTGCGTGGGTATTGCGTTTCGGGCTTTTTGCTTATGGTAATCCAAGCGATGGCCTTTGGATGATTATTTTATCGTGTATCGTTTATGGAATGGCCTTCGATTTCTTCAATATTTCGGGTTCGTTATTTATTGAAACTTACACTGACCCTAAAATTCGTTCGTCGGCTCAAGGTTTGTTTATGATGATGGTAAATGGTTTTGGAGCAGTTTCGGGAAGTTTGATTAGCGGATTCGTGATTCAGAAATACTTCACATTGGCCGATGGTACAAAAACTTGGACTGGTATTTGGCTTACGTTTGCTATTTATTCATTAGTTGTAGCCATACTTTTCGCTATCTTATTCAAGCACAAGCATGAAGAAGGAGTAGAGGTGAAAGGACACTAATAATGAATTTTGAATGATAGAATGAATGAGTGATAGAATAAATGTATGTTTTATTATTCATTCATTCTATCATTCACTCACTCAAAATTATTTCTCCGCTCTATAATACATCGTTGAGCAGTTTTCTTTTCTGAATATTCTTTTTGCCATTGCTTGTAAACTTTGTGGGTTTACCTTAGCAATCTTTTCGGCATCATCATTGCACCAATCGGCGTTGCCTGCATTGGCAGCAAAAGCCAAATTCATAGCACGGTTCAATAGTTCTACTTCGGCAAAGGCCAATGTTGATTCCGCTTGGTTTTTTACTTTCTGTAATTCGTTTTCAGCCAAAGTATTATCTCGCAACTCGGCAACCACTTCTTCAATGGCCGCATCTGCTTCTTCGAGGCTAATACCTTCGTTGAGGTTTCCTTGAATCATCAATAAACCTGGGTCGAGTGAGGCCGTTACATAACCCGACACATTATTGAAAAGTTGCTTTTCTTTCACCAATTTAGTGTACAGTCTCGACGATTTTCCACGACCTAAAATATCACTCAATAAATCGGCATCATAAAACTGCTCATCGAACCTTCCCGGCATATTATATGCTTTGTAAATAGCATTTAAAGGCACTTTTGCCGAAGTTTCTAAGAATTTTGGGGCTGTTTGTGGGGCTTCCTGTGGCAGATTTCGCACGTATTTTTCGCCTGCCGGAATTGGTTCAAACCATTTCGTACAGAGGTCTTTTACTTGCTCTGCTGTTACATCACCCGCAACTACCAAAATTGCATTATTTGGTAAATAATATTTGTAGAAAAAGTGCTTCACATCGTCCATGGTGGCTTCTTCGATATGGCTGATTTCTTTGCCAATCGTTGCCCAACGGTAAGGGTGTTTTTCGTAAATCAACGGACGAAGTTTCAACCAAACATCACCATAAGGTTGATTCAGATAACGTTGCTTAAACTCCTCGATTACTACTTTTCGTTGTACTTCCAGCACTTTTGGGTCGAACGAAAGACTCATCATGCGGTCAGATTCGAGCCAGAACGCAGTTTCGATATTCTGAGCGGGAAGCGTGATATAATAATTAGTAATATCTGGCGAAGTAAAAGCATTATTTTCGCCACCTACTTTTTGCAGAGGTTCGTCGTAAGACGGGATATTTTTTGAGCCACCAAACATCAAATGCTCAAAAAGGTGAGCAAAACCTGTTTTATTTTCATCTTCGTCACGTGAGCCGACATTATATAAAATATTAAATGCCGCCATTGGGGTTGTATGGTCTTCGTGGACGTAAACTTCTAAGCCGTTTTTTAAAGTAAAATGTTGGTAGTTAATCATCAGAACGCAAAGTGCAAAGCACGATTAAAAATTTAGAATGAAAATGATTATTTTTATTCTTCGTACGAAAATGTACGAACCACAAAGTTAAAACATCTTTCCGAAAGCAAAAGTTTATCCTTACTTTTGCCAAAAAGAAATCTGTAATTTATGAATATAAGAATAGGGCAAGGTTATGATGTACACCAACTCGGCGAAGGCTATGATTTATGGTTAGGTGGCGTAAAGATTCCGCACACAGTTGGTTCGGTTGGTCATTCGGATGCTGATGTGCTGTTGCACGCCATGTGCGATGCACTTTTGGGAGCAGCAGCCATGGGCGATATTGGTAAACACTTTAAAAATACCGACCCACGTTGGAAAGGCATCGACAGCAAGATTTTATTGAAAATCGTAGTAGAAATGCTTGAAAAAGAAGGTTATAAAATCGGGAATATCGACTCAACGGTTTGCTTGCAAGAACCAAAAATCGGCAAATATATTCCAGAAATGATAAAAGCGATTTCGGAAGTAACGGGCCTACCCGAAAACTGCATCTCCATCAAAGCCACAACCACCGAAGAAATGGGTTTTGTTGGTCGAAAAGAAGGTTTAGATGCTCATGCCATTGCATTGATTTATAAGTGACAAAACGTCTGTACCGCAGGTCTGACGTGTTTAAGGAAGTCTTCGCTCAAAGCGAAGACTTCCTTTTTTTGTCGTTACATCGCCAATTTCAAGTAGATTGTCGAAAACACCGAATTGACCATATGAGTTTAGCGGTTTTTCATTAAATTGCATAAAACATTTTCATAATTTCGCTCAAACGTTAGACCTGTGGTGCCGACGTTTGTAAAAACCTACCATTATTTAATGAAAAAACTTGCTTTTACGGTCGGTGCAATGCTGACTATCAGTTCTCTACAAGCCCAACAAATCAAAATTGGTGATAATGCTGGCACAGTAACATTCGAAGAATATGAGCCAAAATCAACGCTTGTAGTTCCTGGAAAACCCATCACCCGTGCCAAATTTCCATTCATAGATGTGCATAATCATCAATGGGAAATGAACTCGAAAGAAAATCTTACAAAGCTCATTACCGAAATGGATAAAATGAATATGGGATTGATGGTAAATCTTAGCGGACGTGGATTTAATCAGGATGAAGCTAAAAGTACAGCTGGGCTGACGGGCATGATTGGAGCTGTGAAAGAAAATTACCCAACTCGTTTTGCGGTTTTTACAAATATTGATTTCTCGAAAATTAGCGAACCAGATTGGACAGCCAAAGCCGTAAAAACGCTCGAAGAAGATGTAAAATTGCGTGGAGCAAAAGGCTTGAAAATTTATAAAAGTCTTGGTTTTAGCGTAAAAGATAACGGTAAACTCGTGCCAGTTGATGATGCTCGCATCGACCCGATTTGGGCAAAAGCTGGCGAATTGGG
>NZ_JBMLRC010000271.1:0-1219 GCF_049241225.1 Emticicia sp. | reverse complement strand
CACCAAAGCCACCGAGGCACGCTTGATACTATAAAAAATTGTTAGAAGGTTCTTTATAAATAGAATTAACATGAATCCAACACCTATTAAGTAGATGGTGCTTATCACTTGCATCCAGTCAATATTTACTTTGGATGATTCCTCAACATTTGCTGATTGTTGTATGATAGGAACTTGGCTATAAGTATTTTCTGGTATTGATTCTTTATAAAACACCGTTTCTTCAATTGGTTGAGGTTCAAGCATAACTATTTCCGTTCGCTCATAACTCAATAGCGGAATCGTGAGGCTTAAAGCCAAAGATGACAATAAATAAAAGCGGTTGAGCGTATGAAAACTCAGTCGGCGAAAACCGAAGAAGTACAGCCCATAAAAAGCCGTTAGGCAGATTGTAGATTTGAGTAGATAGTCCATAAAAACCACCCCCAACCCCTAAAGGGGAGTGAAGGATTTTTTGTTTAGTGTGTATTTTTGACTTTTCCTCTATTCCCCTTTAGGGACGGTCCGCCGTTGCGGTTAGGGGTGTTGGGGGCGTTTATGATGTTTTTCAACTTTTCAATCTCTTCTATCGTCAGATTTTCCTCCTTTGCCATAAACGAAAGCAAGTTTTCTACCGAATTATCGAAATAATTGGCAAATACCTTTCTGAAACTCCGTTGCCCGTATTCTTCTTTTGATATTATCGGAAAATACTCGTAGGTTTTTCCGTAAGCTTTGTAGCTCAGAAATCCCTTGCTTTCGAGCAGCCGTACCACCGACGAAATCGTGTTGTATGGTGGTTTTGGGTCATCGGGCATTTTTTCGATGATGTCTCGTACTAAACATCGCTCCAAATCCCAGATGATTTGCATGATGCGTTCTTCGGTTTTTGTTAGTTCTTCCATGATGAAACAAAGTAAAAACTAATTTTTCAGTTTTACAACTGATTTTTCAGTTATTTTATTTAAAAAGCAGTTGTTATGTTTTAAGTGTCTGTTTATTAGGGACTTATGTTTTTTGTTTGAACGAATCTGGAGATTCGCTCCACAAAAAAAGCCCTCAGTTGAGAGCCTTTTTGTAGAATATATTTTTAGCTATTATTTCATCGGAGCATCATTGATATTGATAACCTTTACGCCTTTTTCTTTGAATATTTTACTCATAATGGCTGCGTGATTAGCTCCGACTACTATCGTTACTCGCTTGAAACCATTGGCTTTTGCTCGGTTGATGGTATTAT
>NZ_JBMLRC010000270.1:10324-15616 GCF_049241225.1 Emticicia sp. | reverse complement strand
CGTCCAAGTGGACTCATCCAAAGCGGAAGGCTTACTTGCTCTTCAAACACCAAAAAGAATAGCAAGAGAATATTTAGACTTAATAATAGGTATGATGAAATTTTATAAAAACGGGTCATTTAGTTCTGAGTTCTGAATTCTGAATTCTGAGTCTTTTACCCATCAAACAGAATAGTAAACATAATAATCACTCATTGATAATTTCTTACGCCATTAGTCCAGAAATTACATTTCCTGCCACATCGGTTAGGCGGTATCTTCGACCTAAATGTTTGTAGGTAAGTTGTTCATGATTCAAGCCCATTAAGTGCATAACTGTTGCATGAAAATCGTGAATATGCACAGGGTCACGCACGATGTTGTAGCCAAATTCATCAGTTTCTCCATAAACGATGCCAGGTTTTACGCCTCCGCCTGCCATCCAAATACTGTATGCTCTTGGGTGGTGGTCACGACCATAGTTATCTTTCGTGAATGTTCCTTGACAATAGTTTGTTCGACCAAACTCTCCGCCCCAAATCACCAAAGTTTCGTCCAGAAGTCCACGTTGTTTGAGGTCGGTAATCAAAGCTGCCGAAGCACGGTCAACGTCTTGGGCTTGCAGTGGCATTTCGTTGGGAAGGTTTCCGTGCTGGTCCCAACCTTGGTGATACAACTGCACAAATCTTACGCCTGATTCTGATAGTTTTCGAGCCAAAAGAGCATTAGCTGCATAAGTGCCTGGTACTAAACACTCGGGGCCATACATTTTTATGATATGGTCGGGTTCTTTCGATAAATCGGTGAGTTCTGGCACGGCCGTTTGCATTCTGTACGCCATTTCGTATTGCTGCACTTTGGCTTGTACTTCGGGGTCGCCGTTTTCTTCAAAACCTAAATGATTAAGCTCGGCCAGCTTATCCAACATTCTTCTTCGGGCAATTTTATCAGTGCCTTCGGGGTCATTGAGATACAAAATTGGGTCTTCGCCACTGCTAAAAACTACGCCTTGATGCGTAGAGTCTAAAAATCCATTCGTCCAAAGTTTTGAATAAACTCCTTGCCCATTTCCACGACCACGAGAAAGCAAAACGCAAAATGCAGGAAGGTTTTTGTTTTCGCTACCCAAGCCATAACTCGCCCACGCTCCCATACTCGGGCGATTGCCCACTTGAGCCCCCGTTTGCAAGAAAGTGAGTGCAGGGTCATGATTAATGGCATCGGTATTCATGGTTTTGATGATGCAAAGGTCATCAACAATTTTGGCCATATTCGGAAACAAATCGCTCACCCACGCACCTGACTGACCGTATTGCTTGAAATCAAAAAACGAACCCATCAACGGAAACTTTGTCTGATTAGAAGTCATTCCCGTGAGTCGCTGCCCATTTCGGATTGACTCGGGTAAATCTTGACCCATCATTTTGGTAAGCGTAGGCTTATAATCAAAGGTTTCGAGCTGAGAGGGAGCCCCATTCTGAAACAAATAAATCACTCGCTTGGCTTTTGGGGCAAAATGCGGCAAACCCAAAGGCAATTGGTCGAGGTTTTCTTCGCCTTTAAATAAATTAGGCATCAGCAATGAGCCTAAACCCAAAGTACCGATTCCAGCAGCAGCCTTACCCAAAAAGTGACGGCGGGTAATGTTTAGTTTATGATTGAAGAATTCGTTTTGCATATAAATTCAATGAGTGAATGATAGAATGATAGATTGAGCGAATGAATGAGGAAATAATAAATTCTTAATTCCTCATCGCTCGGGCGACCCCGTCTTAATTACGTTTCACCCCCTAACAATCGCCTCTTCCATATTAAAAATCATTTGGATAGTTTGCATGAGAGCGGCGGTTGCATTTTTGTCTTTTACTTCTTTGCGTTTATATTCGCCAATGCTGAGCATTTTATCGGTTTTCTTGGCATTTTTAGCAAAAAACTCCTTTTCTGATTCAAAATATTGCTTCAAAATATCCAATTCTTTGGCTTTTGGTTTTCGACAAATGATACGTCGGAATGCCTTTTCGAGTTTAGTTTCCAACGGAATATTTTCCGACATCAGATTTTCGGCCAAAACCCTTGAGCCTTCCATTGTTTGTGGGTCATTCATCATTACGAGTGCTTGCAGTGGTGTGTTGGTTCGGCTGCGTTGCACTTCGCATTGGTCACGGTTGCTGGCATCAAAAATGAGCATTGATGGTGGCGGAACGGTTCGCTTAATAAACACATACATTCCTCGGCGATAAAGGTCAGATTCGTGGTCTTGTACATACCTTGCCAAAGTTCCACGCCCCGAAGTTGCCACTTCCCAAAGTCCTTTGGGTTGATAAGGTTTCACACTTGGGCCACCAATTTCTTCGTTCAGCACACCGCTACTTGCCAGTACGTGGTCACGCACGTTTTCGGCAGGGAAACGCATACGAGTTGAACGAGCCAAAAAGATATTTTCGGGGTCGGTTTTTAAGTGTTTTTCGGTAATTATTGAAGATTGTCGATAAGTGGCCGACATCACGATTTGTTTTACCAAACGCTTTATATTCCAACCGTTTTCTCTGAAATCTACCGCCAGCCAATCGAGCAATTCGGGGTGTGAAGGTAACTCTCCTTGCATTCCAAAATCACCGAGAGTTTTTACAATTCCTCGACCGAAAAACGAAGCCCAAAGGCGATTGACATAAACCCTTGCCGTCAGTGGGTTTCGGGCATCGAGCATCCATTTTGCCAAGCCAAGTCGGTTTTTCTCTAATTTATTGGTATCGAATGGCATGATTGCTTTCGGAATTCCGACTCCAACCATTTCTCCATGCGAATCATAATTTCCACGATTCAGGATATAAGTCGGGCGAACTTTCGAGCTATCTTTCATGACCATCACCATGACCTTTGCCGTATCTTTTTTATTGATAAATTTCAAGATAGAATTTACGTCTTCGGTCGTAATTTTCATGTTGGGAGGGTCGGCAAACGAAGCATCAATCGTTCCGAAAAGCCCCTTTTCTGGCACTTGATTAAAGAAAGCGAAGGTTCGATAATAATCTTTCTGCGAAATCGGGTCGTATTTATGGTCATGGCAGTGGGCACACTCGAAAGTGAGAGCCAAGAAAGATTTTCCGAAAGTATTGGTGCGGTCGGTCACGTATTCGATGCGGTATTCTTCATCAATTACGCCCCCTTCTTGCGTAATTTTATGATTTCGGTTGAAACCAGTTGCCAACAACATTTCTTTGCTCGGATTCGGCAATAAATCGCCTGCCAACTGCCAAGTCAGGAATTTGCTATACGGATAATTTGAATTGAACGCATGAATCACCCAATCTCGCCACGGCCACATCGTGCGTAGCCCATCATCTTGATAACCGTGCGAATCGGCATAACGAGCCACATCGAGCCACGAAATGGCCATTTTTTCGCCATAATGCTTGTTTTTCAGTAATTCATCCACAATTTTCTCGTAAGCATTAGGTGAATTATCTTTCAAAAAACGCTCTTGCATTTCGATGCTTGGAGGCAAGCCAATGAGGTCGAAACTTACACGTTTTAGTAGGCGTTCTTTGTCGGCTTCTTCGTTGGGTTTCAAGCCTTTTTCGTCCATTTTAGCATAAACGAAATTATCAATTTCATTTTTCACCCAATCTTCGTCGGCTTCGGGCAATTTTGGTTTTTGAGGTGCAATAAACGCCCAATGAGGCTTGTATTTTGCTCCCTGCTTTATCCATTTGGCAATCAGTTCGATTTCGTGTTGGGTCAGTTTTAAGTTTGATGAAGGTGGTGGCATCAAAACGGCAGTATCTTTCGCAATGATTCGCTGATAAACCTCCGATTGCTCCAAACTTCCCGCCACAATCGCATGAGCTTTTGGGTTATCTTTTAATGCAGCATACGCACCTTCGGGGGTGTCGAGGCGTAAACCAGCTTCTTGTTTACTGACATCAGGCCCGTGGCATTTGAAACAACGGTCAGAAAGAATCGGGCGGATATGGAAATTGTAGTCAACCTCGTCGGGAATTGCAGCGGTTTCTGCGGCAGACGAAGAAGTACAATTCCACACAATTGTTGCTAAACTTACGCTTGTAAGCAACAAAAGTAAAAAAGTTTTAGCCTTAAAAACTACACTTTTCATCGGTTAGTAAATCGGGTTATACGAATAGATTGTTGAAGATATTTTTTGTTAACTGACTATGAAAATCAATTATTAAAAAAATTTAATAAAGATAATAATTAAAAATACAAAACCATCAATTCTACAAAAAAAACTTAAAATTCTTATAATTATACAATTTATAGTTCCCCACGAAATAGGCAATCAAATAAAAAACTACCTCAAAAGCCCCATTTAATATTAACTTTGTCTTGAAAAGTCTACTTTTAAGTAAATTATCGCAGAATGAACCTCCAGCAATTAGAATACATAGTAGCCGTTGACAAACACCGCCATTTTCAGCGGGCGGCCGATGAATGTTGCGTTACGCAGGCAACCCTGAGTATGATGATAAAAAAACTCGAAGAAGAATTGGAGGTAATTCTTTTCGATAGAAGCAAACAGCCCGTTGTACCAACCGAAACAGGCAAAGGAATTATCACACAAGCGAAGGTCATTCTGAAAGAAACTTCTTACCTAAAACAACTTGCCAATGACACCAAAGCTGAAGTTAAAGGACAAATCAGAATCGGCATTATTCCTACGCTTGCACCTTATCTGTTGCCCTTGTTTTTATATAATTTATTGAAAAATAACCCACAACTAAAAGTAAAAGTTAGCGAATTAAATACTAATCAGATTGTAGAACAACTCGAAAACGACCATCTTGATGTAGGTATTTTGGCAACTCCGATAAACATTGAGGGCATAAAAGAATACCCGCTATTCTATGAAAAATTGGTAGTTTTTGTATCAGATAAAGAAACTACGCTCAAGAAAAAGTTTATTTTGCCCGAAGAAATTGATGTCAATCGGCTTTGGTTGTTGGAAGAAGGGCATTGTCTGCGTTCGCAAATGATGAATTTATGCGAGTTGCGTAAGAAAAACACCGATTTTAGTAATCTTGAATATGAAGCAGGAAGTATAGAATCGCTACTAAAAATCGTGGAAATGAATAACGGAATTACGGTTGTACCAGAGTTGGCGGTGATTAATTTCAGCGAAAAGCAAAAAAAACAGATACGAGAGTTTAAAGCTCCCGTACCTGTGCGTGAAATAAGCTTGGTTACGTACCGCCATTTTGTAAAAACAAAACTGCTCGAAGTATTGGCCGAAGAAATAAAAACTGGCGTTGAGGCTTTTATTCCGCAGCAAAATGGCAAGCAGTTTGTGGTGGAGAT
>NZ_JBMLRC010000270.1:0-10224 GCF_049241225.1 Emticicia sp. | reverse complement strand
CCAGTTCGGCCGTTGCTTTATCATCGAAATTTATCAAAACTAAAGTATCTTGTTGCAAACGCACGAGTTCAACTTCTTTTCCGAACTGAAAAACTTCTTTTTGTGGGAAATACTGAATATCAATCATCGCTTTTCGATTGACATTTTTGTTTTTGGCATAATACGTAATTTTCTTTACCGTATTTTGTTTCAAAGTATCACGAATCAATGAATAATCTTGCCAGAAATTACGTAATAAAGAATCTACATTGTGCTTTAGATTAAACTTATTAGTTCCTTGATAATCAATCAATAATCGATTCTTATCACCAAAATCTATGACCAAATTATTGAGATTTTTCTTTACTTCTTCATTGAAATAAATGTCAGATTTTCGAGCAAAATCATTGACCATAATTGGTGGTCTGATGCCTTCCAAAACCGTCATGGTATCGTATTTGGCTTTGTTTTTTTGGCACAAAGCACTGCCCGCAATGCCCAAAACGAGCATCGAAATTACACATAGTTTTTTCATAAGTATTTGTGTTTTTATTGATTTGAAAATTGTCGATAATTGTCAGTGAAGACACTGACAATGGCTATCGTGCCGTTGCCTGTGTCCTCATAGGCAAATCATTGTATTCTGATAGAAGGTGTTTGTATGGTTTCTTTGTAATTTGTTTCTGTTTTTTCAAATAATTTTCCTGCAAATTGCACTTTAAATCTTGGTTGCTGAAAAGGCACATCGCCCTGTTTGGATATTTCGTTGATATGAACAGTCTTGAAATTCACTTTGGGCTTTTTCTCGAAAGCAATAGTTGATTGAAAACTCAAAGAATCGGGCAAATTATTAATCTTTTTACTTGAAAACTCAGTGTTTTTTGAAGCGATACTTGCCACTTGAAAATCTAATCTTTGGGTTTGTTTAACTTTTTTCTTACTCATATCAATGGTTTTATTGCTCTTCATAACTATCAATCCCTCTGTTTTAAAATCCCTCTCCTTCAAGGAGAGGGATTTAGGGCGACCCACGTTAGGGTGAGGTAAAATAACTACTTTTTCATGTGCTACCGCAACGGGCGTATGCGATACACTCCTACGTTCGGGTAAAATCCACCAGCTTATAATCGCCACCAAACACGCAGCCACAGGGACAGCCCAGTACCAAATCGGGCGTTTGGTTTTGCGTAAATCTTGTTGAATATTTCCCCAAAGAGCGGCTTCATCAAAAGTTGAAGTTTCGGGCAAAGTATCTTGTATGTTCTCGATTTTTCGCTTGAAAAAATCATCTATATTTTGCTCCATAATCGTATCCTCGTTTTTGTAATTCTGCCTGTAAAATCTGTCGGGCTTTGTGCAATTGCGTTTTTGAAGTATTTTCACTGATTTTGAGTTTTTCGGCAATTTCGGGGTGACTAAACCCTTCTATCGCAAAAAGATTGAAAACCGTTCGGTAGCCATCGGGTAGCTTCAAAATCAAGGCATAAATCTCTTCTTCATCAATATTCTCATAAGTAGAAAAGTCTCTAATTGGCTCATTTTCAATTATTTCTTCTATCGAAATCGTGCTGAGTTGCCTTTGCCGAATTGCCATCAAGCACTCATTAATCATGATTTTCTTGAGATACGGCTCAATCGAATTTTCACCTCGATACTCAATTCTATCAACCGACCGAAAGAATTTTAGAAAACCATTCATCAGTAATTCTTGGGCATCTTCCTCCACTCGCACGTACCGCACGCACAACCGAAACATACGCTTCACAAACGTATCATAGACACGCTTCTGCACGAAAGGATTTTGCTTTTTCAGTTCTGCGATTAATTGAGTTTCTTGCATGAAATCAGTTTAGAATTGCTTTCAAAAGTATATATGCACAAAAACGCCGAGTGGTTGTCTGTGGTATGAATTTTTTATATATTTGATAAAAAAACAACGATTATGGAAGTCAACAGGAGCCTAAAAGAAGATATTCTTGAGCAACTCAAAACTAAAGAAGTCGTCTGTATTCCTGCATCGGAAGAAGATTATTTTTCGGTTGCTTTCGATTTGCCTTTTAAAATTGAGTACCACAATAACGAAATTATTACGATGGGATTAGCTTCTTTTTGGCACAGTCTTCTTACAGTGAATGTGAGTGCTATTTTGAGTGTTTTATTCCAATATGAAGAACATTTTAGCGTTTTAGGTAGTAATATTGGCGTTCAAATTCCAAACTTGGAAGGAAGCTGTTATTCACCCGATGTGCTGGTAGTGAAAGGAGAGCCTATTTTTAAAGCAAACTCTACAGCAATTATTACAAACCCATATATCGTTATTGAAGTTTTGTCGAAAGCCACCGAAACTTTTGATTTATCGGACAAATTACACGAATACAAGCACTTGGAAAGTCTGCAACAAATCATTTTTGTTAATCAGAAAAAGGTTGGAGTGATGAGTTATTTACGCTCAGAAAACCCCAATATTTGGCTCAATCAAGATTTTTATAACGAAGATGATAAAATGCAGATTGATGGCAAAGAAATAGCAGTAAAAGATATTTATAAGAAAGTAAAATTTGAAAAATAATTGTGAACCGAACTTCCCAGTTCGTTTACTGAAAAAAACATCACTGCGAATCGGGAGATTCGTTCCACAAAAAAGGCTGCAAGTTTGATTTGCAGCCTTTTTTGTGGAACGAACTTCTCAGTTCGTTCACTATGTAAAATTTACTGCGAATCGGGAGATTCGCTCCACAGTAAAGATTAAAATTCTTCATCCAACGAGAAAGCCATATCGCTCTTTTGCGACATAACACCTGATTTTTGGTATTCGCCCACACGTTTCTCGAAGAAATTGGTTTTTCCTTGCAACGAAATCATATCCATAAAGTCGAATGGGTTGGTTGCGTTGTAAGTTTTATCCAAACCAAGCGATTCGAGCAAGTGGTCGGCTACGAACTCGATGTATTGGCACATCAATTCGGCATTCATACCAATCAATGATACTGGCAAAGCATCGGTTACGAATTCCTTCTCGATTTCAACCGCATCACGTACTAAATTATATACTTTTTCGGCTGGATATTTATTTTGGATATATTGTGTATAAAGTAAACAAGCAAAGTCACGGTGCAAGCCTTCGTCACGCGAGATAAGCTCGTTTGAGAATGTAAGACCAGGCATTAAACCACGTTTTTTCAACCAGAAAATTGAGCAGAACGAACCTGAGAAGAAAATTCCCTCAACTACGGCAAATGCTAATAAACGGTCGATGAAATTTCCGTTATCAATCCACTTCAAAGCCCAGTCGGCTTTTTTCTTCACGCACGGAATATGGTCAATGGCATTAAGCATTTTATCACGCTCAACCGAATCTTTGATATAGGTATCAATCAACAACGAGTACGTTTCTGAGTGAATGTTTTCCATCATGATTTGGAAACCATAGAAACATTTCGCCTCGGCAAACTGAATACGAGAAATGAAGTTTACGGCCAAGTTTTCGTTCACGATACCATCAGAAGCCGCAAAGAATGCGAGTACGTGTGAGATGAAGTGGCGTTCGCCATCGTTCAATCTTGCCCAGTCTTGCAAATCTGGCGAGAGGTCAATCTCTTCGGCAGTCCAGAAAGAGGCTTCGTGTTTTTTATAAAATTCCCAAATATCGTTATGTTTGATGGGGAAAAGAACAAAACGAGTTTTGTCTTCGATAAGAAGGGGTTCAACTTGTAATAGTTCAGCGTCGGTCATTAGAATTATTGTTTTGGAGTTTATTGGTAGGCGGCACTCCGCCAAGCATTTACATTCTTTATATTTGGGACTGCGTAACAGTAGAATTGTATCCCAAATATACTCACATAATTATTTGTTCACAATGAATGTTTTCGATAATTTAAACTTTTTTTCTAAAGACTTGATAGTCAAGATGCTTCCTCACAAAACTTTTGTTGTGCCAATTTTGGTGTAGATTTTAATAAAAATACTAACTTTACTCATCGCAAATCAACCTAAAAACCTAACCAAATGCTAAAAAAGTCGCTTATTGGCGTTTCCCTGACCATAACCTTACTTGCTGGAATTCTTTATCTGCCGTCGTTTGACCACATCCGAAACTTTATGGCGTGGGGAAAGCACTCTATTTTTGATTTTCGTACGCACCCAACTCGCCATATCGAAAATGGCGATGCCCCGCAAGTTTGGCCTCACGATTCTCTCTACAACAAAATCGAGCTTCCCGATTCGCTTTTAGCAAAGATAGATTCTAATAATACACATGCTTTCTTGGTGATTCAAGACGGCAAAATTCTCTACGAAAAATACTTCGACGGCTACACCAAAGATAGCATCAGTGGCTCGTTTTCGGCAGCGAAAAGTATTATTTCGATGCTCGTGGGCATTGGCGTAAGCGAGGGCAAAATAAAATCTATCGACGAACCTGTTGGTAATTACGTTCCGCATTTTAAAGAAGGAGATTTGGCAAAAATCAGAATCAAAGATTTGCTAACGATGAGTTCGGGAACAAACTACAAAGAAAGCGACCAAAGCTATATGGGTCTTTCTGCCAAGATGTATTATGCCGACGACCAAGAATATGTTGTAAACCTGATGGAAGCCAAAGAGCCAGCAGGTGTAAACTGGGAATATCGCAGTGGCGATACACAAGTGCTGGGGCTTGTAGTTGAAAAAGCCTTTGGGAAGAATATTTCGGAACTAACCTCTGAGTATTTCATAAAACCAATGGGTGCTGAAAACGATGCAAAATGGCTTTTGGATGGTGAAAGTAAGCACGAAAAGGCCTTTTGTTGCTTCAATGGTGTGGCTCGCGACTATGCTCGTTTCGGAGAATTGATGCGTACGAACGGTAAATGGAAAGACAAACAGATTGTTCCAGAAGATTATATGAAAGTAGCCACTTCGCCTGCCAATTATCTAAAAGACCCAACCGAAGGCGGCAAACCAGTTGATTATTACGGTTATCAGTTTTGGGTATTTAATCATCAAGGTTTTTCGATTCCGACCATGAATGGTCTTTTTGGACAATACGTATATACTATTCGAGAAAAAAATGCTATAATTGTGCGTCTGGGCGAAACAAAAGTTGTGAAACACGTGCATCATTTCCAACCCGAGAACTTTACTTATATTGATGCTGCTTTATCAATACTGAAATAATTTTCGAGAAAAACACCAATGATACGTTTCTTAACGGGGCATTGTTCGTCTAAAACACAAAATGTAATTTGTAAATCGTAAATTCAATAAATCATGCAATCATCTGGTTTAAAATTCAGATTTCTTATTGGTATCGTCATGGCAATTGTAGCCTTGATAAGCTATTACAGCAAAAACCAAGTAAACCCCATAACGGGCGAAAAACAACATATCGACCTAACACCCGAGCAAGAAGTGGCCATGGGCTTGCAGTCGGCTCCACAAATGGCTCAAGAATATGGCGGACTCTATAATGACAATGAGGTTCAGCAGCAAATCAAGACTGTTGGTTATAAACTCGTCAAACAAGTAGTTGATGAAGTGAAAAGTAAGGGGGCAACAGTACCCTATCAATTCGATTTTCATGTGTTGGCCGATGACCAAACCGTGAATGCTTTTGCACTACCTGGCGGACAAATGTTTATTACGGTTGGGCTTCTGAAAAGATTAAAATCAGAAGACCAATTGGCAGGTGTACTGGGCCACGAAATTGGCCACGTGATTCACCGTCACTCAGCCCAACAAATGGCCAAATCTGATTTTTATAATGGCTTGGTTGGTGCGGTAGCTACGGCAACTTCTGATGGCACTGGCATGGGCGGTGGACAAATCGCTCAGTACGTAGCCCAAATTCAGCAAATGAAATTTGGCCGTAATGATGAACTTCAATCAGATGAATTTGGCGTAAAATATTTGATTAAAGCAGGTTATAACCCTAATGCAATGATTGAAGTGATGGAGATTCTGGCAGAAGCAAGTGGAGGCCAACAACGTGACGAATTCATGAGTTCGCACCCAAGTCCTGAAAATCGTATTGCTAAAATCAAAGAGCACATTGCAAAGTATAGTAAATAGACACTTATGCGATTGACTTTTTTTTACCGCAAGGATACTAAACGGACGTTAATGTATCCTTGCGGTAACTTTTTGGAACATATCTGAAATCCAACGAACAATTATTCACGTATGTAGTTTAAATGACTATAAGAAAAAATTAGAAAAACCTTGTCAAAATCTACTGCCATATTGATTTTTACGCAAGAAGCATCGAAAGAAGCTGCTCGTAAAATGCTGACTCCCTCAAAGAATCAAGGAGTCAACCGATTGGTATTTGACAAGTTGAACCATTTCGTGGAGCGTACGGCTTCGGCAGCTGCTTCTAAAGCCGAAAATCTGCAAGTTTTTCATTCAAATCAATTAATCAAGCCAAACAACAATAGTTTCGGAAAACAACTTTCGGCAGCTATTCAAGAAGTTTTTGAGCGAGGATTTGAAAAAGTAATTTGTATTGGTAATGACTGCCCTGCACTTGATGAAAATCGAATTTTAGCGGCAGCCGAAAAACTCCAAGTTGCTGATGCTGTTGTTGGCCCTGATAATCGTGGGGGAGCTTATTTAATTGGTATTTCGAGCAAAGATTTTAATGCGGAAGTTTTCGAGAATCTTGCTTGGCAGAGTGAAAAAATGCTGGAAAGTTTTATAGAGCAATACACTAACGAAGCTGTATTAATGCTCGAAACTTTATCAGATATTCATACTTTTCAAGAACTACAAACCTACACAACATCAAGGCATTTTATTGCCTTTTTAATTCGACTCGTTGAGCAAATTACTGCAAGAATTCAGAGTTTTTGCTGCCTTTTTGTAGAGAACTACTCAATTCGCTCCTTATCTCTACGAGCCCCACCATTCGTCTAAAAACACTCATTATTGTTTAAATTTAGCTATAAACGGACTTTCTAAGTCCGCTGTATAACCCTGTATTTTCTTTTCAAAACACATACTACATGAAAACATATTATAACCCCGATGACCTAGCAAAGTTTGGTAAAATCGGAGAATTTGGTGGACAAGATTTAGCCAAGAAATTCTTTGATTATTACGGCGAAACCTTCAAAGATGGAGCATTGACCGAGCGTGAAAAATCATTGATTGCTCTGGCAGTGGCTCACACCATGCAATGCCCCTATTGTATTGATGCTTATACAGCCGATACATTGGCAAAAGGCTGTACCGAAGATGAAATGATGGAAGCAGTACACGTATCGGCAGCAATGGCAGCGGGCGTAAAACTCGTACACAGCGTACAGATGATAAACAAAGCCAAAGAATTAATGATGTAAAATATAATCTCGAATGATTGCATGAATGAATGATAGAATAAAAAATATTATTCACTCATTCAATAAACTATTCACTCATTCTATCAATCACTCATTCAACATTAGAATAAATAAATGTCAAATCCAGTCAAGAGTTTAAAGGCTCAGAAAAGCCAATTAGGAGAATCAGCTTTCCAACTAAAAGTACTTAACGATAAAGAACTTTTAGGCAATAACGTGCCTTTGTTTCGAGATAAATTAGAGGATATCAACTTGTTTCCACTGAAACCTACCAAACTCGAGATTTTTCAGATAAACGTAGGGAAAATGTGTAATCAAGTATGTAAGCATTGCCACGTTGACGCAGGTCCTGACCGCAAGGAAATCATGACCCGTGAAACCATGCAACAGTGCGTTGACATCATTGCAAAATATAAATTCACAACCCTTGATTTGACGGGCGGAGCTCCCGAAATGAACAATAATTTCAGATGGTTTATTGAAGAGATTCGTAAGGTTGATGCTGAGATTAAGATAATTGTACGTTGTAATTTGACCATTATTTTGGCCAATCCGAAATACCACGATTTACCAGATTTCTTCAAGAACAATAATATTGAAGTTGTTTCTTCATTGCCCGCTACGAGTGCTTCTCGTACCGATTCGCAACGTGGCGATGGTGTTTTTGAAGACTCAATCAAAGCACTTCAAATGCTCAATGCCGTTGGTTACGGTATGGAAGGAACAGGACTAAACCTCAATTTAGTTTATAATCCTGCTGGTGCATTTTTGCCTGCTGGTCAAGCTGGTTTGGAAAAAGAATTTAAACGAGTTTTAAAAACAAAATTCAACATTGAATTCAATTCTCTTTTTGCCATCACTAATATTCCAATTAGTCGTTATCTCGATTATTTGTTGGTAAGCGGAAACTACGCTGCCTATATGGAAAAACTCGTAGCGGCTTATAATCCAGTGGCTGCCAGCAATGTTATGTGCCGAAATACACTTTCAATTGGTTGGGATGGCTATCTCTACGACTGTGACTTTAATCAGATGCTCGAACTAAAAGTAGCGGCAAAAGCAAAGCACATTAGCGAGTTTGATTACGACGAACTAAGCAATCGCTCAATTATTGTCAATCAGCATTGTTATGGCTGCACGGCAGGAGCGGGTAGTTCGTGCGGAGGCGAAGTTGCCTAAAAGGTAAACTCTAAAATTAATAATTCTCAGTAAACACCTTCAAATGACATTCATTTACGAAGGCTGAGAGTTGTTTTGCTCAAATTTTATCAATCTATTTTTTATAAGATTTTATGAAAAAAATATTTACGAAAGGTAGTGGCTTTCTATGGCTCATCGGACTGATGTTTTCGGTTTCGACTTTCGCACAGCAAACCCGAAAAATAACGGGGCAAATCCTTGATGCCGAAACCAATCAAGGTGTAATCGGAGCGAGCATCAGTGCCAACGATGGTAAAAAAACTATCGGAACTGTTTCCGACGAAAAAGGAAATTTTTCATTAACACTTCCCGAAAAAACTCAGCAAATCAATGTTTCATCGGTTGGTTATAAAAGCCAAACGATAGCATTGAATGGCCAAACTCAACTGACAATTTCTTTGCAAAGTGGTGAAGTTTTAAACGAAGTTGTCGTTACGGCCTTAGGCTTGGAGCGTCAGTCGAAAAACTTGGGATACGCCGTGCAGCAGATTGATGCTAAGGAAGTTAGTCGAGTAAAATCAACTAATTTTTTGGATAATTTAGCTGGCCGAGTAGCGGGTGTAACCATCACAGGCGGCTCAACGGGCGTAGGCTCAACCACACGTATAAGCATACGAGGCGAATCATCCTTTACGAATGCCAATCCCCTATTTGTGGTTGATGGAATTCCGATTAATAATAATACAATAGTAAATAACGTAAACGATGATGCCAACGGCTTCATGGAAGTTGATTTCGGAAATGGAGGAATGGAAGTGAACCCCGATGATATTGAATCGGTTACGGTGCTGAAAGGTCCATCAGCGGCGGCACTTTATGGCACACGTGCCTCTAACGGAGTTTTGATTATTAAGACAAAATCGGGAGCAAAATCTAAAGGTTTGGGCGTGTCATTCAATACTTCAAATTATCTCGAAACGCCTTTTCAATTACCTGTTTTTCAGAATTCTTATGGTTTAGGAAATAGCGGGCAATATGCTTACAAAGATGGTCTCGGTGGCGGTATCAACGATAATATTACTTATAGTTTTGGACCAAAATTAAACGCTGGACTTTCGATTCCGCAATATGATAGCCCCGTAACTTTACCAAACGGACAAACCGTAAGAGCAGGCGATGTGGCTATTCACGGAGGCTTACCTATTACGCCAACGCCTTTTGTGGCTTACCCGAATAACCTCAAAGATTTCTACGGAACTGGACGCACTTCAATCAATAATTTAGCCATTTCGGCAGGCAACGAAAAAGGTAATTTTCGCCTCTCAATGACCGATTTGAATAGCCAATCTTATATTCCGGGAGTAGATTTGAAGCGTCGCACGGTTTCTACGGCTCTCAATTTTATGCCAATTTCTAAGCTGAAAATTACCTCAAATATTAGTTATATTAATTCGGGAAGTAGCAATCGTCCTGCTACAAAATATGGTTCTGAAAATATCAACTATGCTTTGGTAGGTTGGTTCGGTCGCTCAAATAATATTGAACCGCTGAAAGATTACTGGCAGCCAGGTTTAGAAAATGTGCAACAGTTTTCATATAACTACACATTTTTTGATAATCCTTATTTTACACTTTACGAAAACCGCAACGCCTTCAATCGTGACCGTGTTTTTGGCAATCTCTCGGCTCGTTATGAATTTACGCCCGAATTATCGCTTTCGGTTCGTACGGGTATGGACTACCAAAACGAAGACCGTACTTTCCGTCGTGCATACAGTTCAAACCGTTT
>NZ_JBMLRC010000269.1:2177-6025 GCF_049241225.1 Emticicia sp. | reverse complement strand
AGCCTTCCTTTTTTGTTTATTCTGTCAAAATCAATTAGATTTACAAAAAATAATAAGACAATGGGGCAATATGTAGAATTAAAATATGATAGATTCCGATTGAGCGATGATGAATTTTATGATTTCTGTACACAAAATGACGGTCTAAAATTTGAAAGAGATGCAAAAGGAAACATTTTAATTATGCCAAATACAGGAGGAATAACGGGTATAATGAATTCAGAAATTAATTTTGAGTTCGTAGGATGGAATCGTAAAGAAAGGCTTGGGAAAGTATTTGATTCATCAACTACATTCCGTTTGCCAAGTTCAGCAGCTCGTTCAGCAGATGTGGCGTGGGTAAATAATGAAAGTTGGGATAAATTAGACTTAGCACAACAAACAAAATTTCCACCTGTTTGCCCTGACTTTGTTTTGGAATTAATGAGTACTACCGACAATCTGAAAGACGCTCAACGAAAAATGGAAGAAGAATGGATAGCAAATGGTTGTAAATTGGCTTGGTTGATAAATCCTAAAACTCAAAAGACATATATTTTTAGAGAAAATCAAGAGATGGAAATCGTTGTTGGCTTTGATAAAAAACTTTTTGGCGAAAATATATTAGTTGGTTTTGAATTAGATTTGAGCATATTGAAATAAAATTATGGCAAAAGCTCCCAATCTAAGTAAATATCATTGAGTGATATTTCAACATCAACAGATTTCAGTTCAATAATATCTTCGAGTTTGTTGTAAGAACGATATTGCCAGAAAACTGCATTTTCGGGCTTAAAAAAAACTTCAACTAAAATTTCGTTTTGAGAAACAAGTACGTATTCTCTAAAAGAATCGATTGTTTGATATGCTTGAAATTTATCTTGTCGGTCGTACAAAGCTGTTGAGTCAGATAACACCTCAACGATTAAAATCGGATTTTTGGCTGCCTGTGGCATTTCTGGAAATGTTTCAATTTTACCACAAACTATAAAACTATCTGAATAGACAAATTTTTCTTCAGAAATCGCAATTTTGGCATCACTACTATAAGTTCGGCAAGATTTTCCTTTCTTTCTGATGGCATTTATAAGGCTTGCACCAACACTGTTTGAAAGTAGTCCATGATTGAGCGTTTCGCCCGTCATTGCGAGTATTTCTCCATTATGATATTCAAGTTTTTCTAAAGAATTGGCCTCCATTTCGAGGTAATCTTTAATTGAATATCTGTATTTTAATGCTGCTTCTCCCATTTTGAATATTTTAACGAAAGCCAAAATAACAATTTCTATCGACAACTATCAATTTGAGCATAAAAAACGCTTCCATTATCGACTTTAAAACCAGCATTTAGTTCAATCTTATTGCTTGCACTAAATAGTACATTTGAATAGTTAGTGATTATGGCAGTACTTGTAATTGAATTGAGAGCATTATAAAAACTTGGTGTAGTTATTTGACCGCTCACGGTTATGTTCTGTTCATTTCCACAGGCCGAAATCTGATATATTTTGTCAAAAGTAGCTACATAAAGTTCTCCATTTTTATCTTCGCCAAATGAGGTTGGAAAGTTCATTAAAACTCCTTTAAAATCATTGCTTATAGTTCCGTTTGGGAGCCGTTTTAACAACCAAAATTTCCCAGAGTTATAGTCAGCATAGCAATAAAAGCCATTTAAAACAGGGTATTTGTTGCCTCGATAAACATATCCGCCAGTCACAGATGCTGCTTGATTACCATTGAAATTGTATCCAGCATAGTCGATGATTGGCATGGTGAGTGTATTTTGATTGGGTGGACAATTTTGAGTTAAATGAAGCATATTGCCTTCATAGCAACTCCAACCAAAATTTCTTTCTTCAAAACTACCAAAAGGTACAAAACTTACTTCTTCATAACTATCTTGTCCTACATCACCAATCCATAAATCACCCGTTTGACGGTCGAAAGAAAATTTCCAAGGGTTACGCAAGCCAGTGGCTATAATTTCATCGGGAATATTATCATTTGGTTGTTGGTAAGGGTTTTCGATTGGAATGAGATTTGGGGAATTAACATTAAAACGTAATACTTTACCTTTTACAGATGCCATATTTTGGGCATTGCCAAATTCATCACCATCTGTATTTCTTGCCCCCGAAGCCCCATCACCGGTAGCGGTGTAAAGGTATCCATCTTTTCCAAATTCTAAATCACCACCTTCATGACCATTATTGTCAGGATAACTGTAAAGTATATTCTGCGAATTATTATCAGCTATATTCTCATCTGAGCTTGATTTTTGAAATCTTGCAATCACACAACTTGCATCATTTGCCTTGTATTTTACATAAAAATAGCCATTTTGGGCATAGTTAGGATGAAAAGCAACCGCCATTACCCAGTTTACTTGGTTGGTTAAATCTAAAAATGGAGTTGGTAAAACTTGGCCATTTACGAGTATTTTTATCCGATTTCCATCAACTATAAAAAGTCGCTCGTCGTTTGCATGGGCAATGTCAACGATTGATGAAAAAGCACTAGAAACCAAATTTGCTTGAATATTGGGTGATTGTGCAAAAAGCATCAATGGGCCAAAGATAAGTAATAGTAAAGTTTTCATTTTGGGTTATGTCTAAAGTAAATTAAAAAAGGCAGCAAGTAATTGCTGCCTTTCAAAATTATATTACAACATTCACAATACGCTTTGGAACAACAATGATTTTCTTTGGTGTAGCACCTTCCAACCATTTGACCACTAATTCATTTTCTAAAACTAATTTTTCGATTTCTTCCTTGCTCATGTCGGCAGGGAAATTGAGTGTTGCACGAACCTTGCCATTTACTTGAATTGGATACTCGAATGAGTCTTCCACCAAATGTTTAGCATCGAAAGTTGGGAATTGTTGAGCCGTAATACTATCCGTATGACCCAAAACTTGCCATAATTCTTCGGTTACGTGTGGTGCATAAGGCGACAAAATAACCAATAATTGTTCAAGAATTGCTTTTTTATGACATTTTAGGTCAGAAAGTTCATTCACACAAATCATAAACGAACTTACCGAAGTATTGAATGAAAAAGACTCAATATCTTCATTTACTTTCTTGATGGTTTTGTGCAAAGCCTTTAATTCTTCTTTGGTTGGCTCGGCATCAACTACTAAATTTTTGCCGTTTTGGTCAAAGAATAAACGCCATACTTTACGTACAAACCTATACGTTCCTTCGATACCACGCGTATCCCACGGTTTGCTTTCTGTCAATGGCCCTAAGAACATCTCGTAAAGACGGAATGTGTCAGCACCATATTCATTTACAATGTCATCAGGATTAACAACATTGTAAAGTCTTTTGGACATTTTTTCAACTTGTGAGCCACAAATATATTTACCATCTTCAAGAATAAATTCCGCATTTTCAAAGTCTGGTCTCCATCTCTTGAATTTTTCTGTATCCAATACATCATTTTTAACCAAGCTAACATCAACATGAATTTGCGTAGTTTCATACTGATTTCTTAGGTTATAAGAAACAAAGATAGGGTTGTTTCCTTGTCCTTCGCTCGATTTCAAACGATATACTAAACTCGAACGCCCCATAATCATCCCTTGATTGATGAGTTTCATGGCGTACTCTTCTTGCGGTACATAACCTCTATCTTTCAAGAATTTATTCCAGAAACGGCTATACAATAAGTGGCCAGTAGCGTGTTCGGTTCCGCCCAAGTAAAGGTCAACGTTTTGCCAGTAGTCAATCGCTTCTTTCGAGGCAAACTCTTGGTCGTTGTTGGCATCCATGTATCTGAACCAATACCAGCTACTTCCTGCCCAACCTGGCATCGTGCTTAGTTCATATTCATTCCCTTTATAATTCCAACCTTCGGCACGGCC
>NZ_JBMLRC010000269.1:0-2077 GCF_049241225.1 Emticicia sp. | reverse complement strand
GCAATCCAAATCGGCACTTTTTCACCACTGAAAGGATTGATACAATAACTTCCAGTAAACGCCCCCGAAACCGTTCTTACATCAGACATACGGTCGAGTTCTGAACGTTTTTGCGTTTCAGAAATATAATTTTCGATGCTTTCTTTTTGTTCGGGTGTTGTCAAAGAAGCCACTAATTCATGCTCAGGAGCTAAAACCATGAACGAAACACCATAAATGGTATCAACACGGGTCGTGAAAACTTCGATTTTTGTGTCTTCGTTGTTTTCAAGAGCAAATTTTACCATTGCTCCAACCGAGCGACCAATCCAGTTTTTTTGTTGCTCTTTCAATGAATCTGACCAATCAACCAAATCCAAACCACTAATCAAGCGGTCGGCATAAGCTGTGATTCTCATTACCCATTGTTGCATTTTTTTCTGAATAACTGGGTAGCCACCACGCTCCGAAACGCCATCTTTTACTTCATCATTCGATAAAACCATTCCCAACGCAGGGCAGAAGTTTACTACCGAATCAGAAAGATAAGTTAAGCGATAATCCAATGAGATTTTATATTTTTCGGTTTCGCTAAATGCTTTCCATTCTTCGGCCGAGAAACTTGGCGTTTCGTCATTACAAGCTGCTTTTATTCCAGTTGTACCATTTTGCTCGAATTTTTCGTATAAAGATTCAATGGCTTCAGCTTTGTCAGTTTCCTTATTATACCAAGAATTGAATAATTCCATGAAAATCCACTGTGTCCACTTGTAATAATTGGGGTCAGAAGTTCGTACTTCACGACTCCAATCGTAGCAAAAACCAATTTTCTTTAACTGACTTATATAAGTCGTAATATTATTTTCGGTCGTGATAGCTGGGTGCTGCCCTGTTTGAATAGCATATTGCTCGGCTGGAAGTCCAAACGAGTCAAACCCCATTGGGTGAAGCACATTAAAACCTTTCAGACGCTTGTATCTTGAATAAATATCGGTTGCGATGTAGCCCAGTGGATGCCCAACGTGCAGGCCAGCCCCCGAAGGATACGGAAACATATCCAACACATAAAACTTAGGTTTTGTGTGGTCAATTTCTACTTTGTAAGTTTGGTTTTCTTCCCAAACCTGTTGCCATTTTTTTTCAATTTCACGATGGTTGAACTCCGACATTTCTTGAATTAGCTTTTTGCTATTAGCTATTAACTATTAGCTTTTTTTGAATATTTTAAAATTTTAAATAAAAACAACAAACAATTTAGGCTAAAAGCTTATGGCTAATAGCTAAGTGCTTAAATTTTTACACAAAAATACAATTTTAAAGCTGTATCGTTGTTATTTTGTGTCTACAAAATCAAACCTTTTCAATCTTATGTCCAGAAAGGTAATAATCTCGCTGGTTTTTATTTTAGCAATAGCTTTATTATCAGTGTTTTATGCAAAAACAAAGACACAAACGTCGCCTTTAGTTCTAATGACCGATTTTGGGGTAAAAGATGGTGCAGTAGCAGCCATGAAAGGTGTTGCATTGAATTTAGCACCAGATTTGACGATTCATGACCTTACCCACGAAATTCCGGCGTACAATATTTGGGAAGGTGCATTTAGGTTACAACAAACTGCTCCTTATTGGCCGACTGGAACTGTTTTTGTCTGCGTGGTTGACCCAGGAGTTGGTACGGAACGTAAATCAATTATTCTGAAAACCAAAGCCAACCACTATTATGTTGGTCCTGATAATGGACTTTTTACGTTAGTGGCTGAAAGTGAAGGCGTTGAAGAAATTCGAGAGATTTCGGCGGCAAATCGTTTGCCAAATTCTCAGAATTCGTATACGTTTTTCGGGCGTGATGTATTTGCTTATTCGGGAGCAAAATTGGCTTCTGCTGGAATTAACTTTGAAGAAGTAGGGGAGAAAGTGCCTGATAATAAGTTAATTATGCTCGAATATCCAAAGCCTAAATTTGAAAATGGTTTGATTTCGGGAGGTATTCCGATTTTGGATATACAGTACGGAAATGTATGGACAAATATTGACCAGAAAACTACGAATCAGCTTGGATTAAAGATTGGTGATAAGCTTTCGGTGAAAATTTTTGATG
>NZ_JBMLRC010000268.1:0-3561 GCF_049241225.1 Emticicia sp. | reverse complement strand
TTTTTAGAAAACATATTTCGTAGAAAGGAAGTGCGAGCTATGCTCTTCGACAATCTCATTGAAAATTTTCTTATTGGCATCAGTATCTTTCGTAGCTACCACCGTACGAATCGAGAAAGCTCTGAGAGCATCTTCTACCGAAAGTGTGCCTTCGGCCGAATCTTTTCTTCCTGTAAATGGGAAAGTATCAGGCCCACGTTGACACTGAGCATTGATATTCACACGACTAACTTGATTGACGAGCGGGTCAATTAAATGAGCGATTTGGTCGGCATTTGTGCCAAAAATACTCACTTGCTGTCCGTGCGACGAATCAATGATATACTGAATCGGCTCTTCAACATCATCAAAAGGTACAATTGGTACAATCGGGCCAAACTGCTCTTCGCTGTAAACCTTCATTTTGCTATTGACAGGGTAAAGCACCGCAGGATATACAAATGAATTTACGGTCGTACCGCCACCTTCGTTCATGACTTCTGCTCCGTTGGCTTTTGCGTCGGCAATACACTCGGCCAAATACGCTGGTTTGTTTGGCTCAGGCAATGGCGTTAGGTTTACGCCCGCTTCCCACGGCATTCCGAATTTGAGTTTTTCGAGTTCTTCGGTAAATCTATTCAAGAATTTCTTCGCAATCGAGCGGTGTACCCAAATGATTTTGATGGCCGTACAACGTTGACCATTGAATGAAAGTGAACCTAAAATACACTCTTTCACAGCCAATTCTACATCGGCATTTTTCAAGATAATACCTGCATTTTTGGCATCAAGTCCCAAAACAGCTCTCAAACGATTGAGTTTTGGGTGCATTTTTTTCAAATCATTAGCTACTTTGCTCGACCCAATGAGCGTAAGTACATTGATTTTACCTGTTTGCATCAATGGCGGCACAACGTTTGCTCCACGCCCATAAATTGTGTTGACAACGCCTTTCGGGAAACATTCTTTAAAAGCTTCGAGCATCGGGTAATGCAAAAGCGTACCGTGTTTTGGTGGCTTGAAGAGAATCGTATTTCCCATCAAGATGGCAGGAATGAGCGTCGTGTAGGTTTCGTTGAGAGGGTAATTAAACGGCCCCATACATAGCACAACCCCAAATGGCGAACGACGAATTTGTCCGATAATTCCTTGCTCGATTTTAAAACGAGAAGAATTTCGGTCAATGTCTTTCAAACAATCAATCGTATCATAAATATATTCTACTGTTCGGTCGAATTCTTTGATAGAGTCGGCCAGCGATTTACCGATTTCATACATCAATAAACTCACGATTTCGGTTTTCTTTTCTAACATTTTCTTGATAAAATGCTCCATGCACGAAATTCGCTCGCTTACGCTCATAGTTGGCCACTCGCCTCGACCATTATCATAAGCTTTTAAAGCTGCTTCGAGGGCTTCCATCGCTTCTTTTTCTGAGGTAATCGGGTAGCTTCCGATGTGTACACTTTCAAATTTTTCGCCGTTTTTTACATAAATCGGAGAATAAACATCTTGCGTAGCACCCGCCCACTGACGCATTTCTCCACCTACCAAATACTCTTTTTGGTGAAGCGGTTGAATCTGAAATTGCTCGGGAATTTGACTAGCTTCGGGGAAGATAGCCGTGATTTTTTCTTGTAGATTTGTCATATTTTTGTTTAGAATCAAGCTGTTTTGTTGTAAAACACAAACGAAATTACAGTCCTTGCAAGTAAAACCAAACAGAATTTGGTTTTTTTGAAATATTCAGCAGAAAACTACAATTTATTGTCAAACAAGTGCCAAAATCAAAAATCTATTTGGTCGGATAGATTTTTATTCAGATTTTTGAATTACTAAAAACTTTCACCTAAACATCCTTGTCAATTGCTTTATTATATCTTACGTCCTTTTGTTACGTTTCTGTTGAAATTTTTTATCAAACGAATTAAAATAACGGGCCTCGAGAATATACCAAAATCGGGGGCGGTTATGTTGGCTTCTACGCACGCCAATTCGTTTTTTGATGCGGTTTTATTATGCTGTACGCTCGACCGCCGCATTTGGTCGTTGGCTCGCGGTGATGTTTTCAAGAAAAGTTTGGCCAAAAAAGCTCTTTCGAGCCTTTTTATGATGCCCGTGCATCGCCTTTCAGAGGGGAAAGAGCATTTGGGGGATAATGACGAGACTTTCAAGAAGTGTATCGAACTTTTCAAACAAGGCGAAATGGTGCTGATTTTCTCGGAAGGACTCTGCACTAACCAAACCAAACTTTTACCACTCAAAAAAGGAACGGGGCGTTTGGCTCAGAAAGCGTGGGGCGATGAAATTCCGTTGACAGTAATTCCAGTAGCTATTACTTACAATACTTTTACAACTTATGGAAAAGTAATAAACTTAAGTTTTGGTGAAGCAATCCAAAAGGCAGATTTGCCGAATCCTGCCGAAGATGGTGTTTTTTTACGCCGATTCAACGAGGTTTTGACCGAAAAACTCAACCAGATTTTAAGCTGGAATTTCCCGAAACTGTCGCCCGCACAAACACCGCTTTTCACGCTCGGATACATCACGCATTTTCCTGCAATTTGGTTGGCCACTTTTATATCAAAAAAACTCACGAGAGGAATCGTCTTTTTCGATTCCATCACGATTGGCCTAATGATTGTACTAATGCCTTTATATTGGTTGATTATGTTCTTTGTGGTGCGAACATTTTGTTCGCTGTAATATTCAGTCAGAAAACGTTATAACAGCGAACAGGATGCGGCCGAGCGTCGGCCGCCGTCGCTCGGTTCGCACCACATATATGTAACTTTTGCTAAAAAATGAAGTCTGAAATCCATCATTTAAACACCCATGATTATGATAGATGATGCTTTTGTCAAACACCTAAAAAATGTCTTATTCATTGACATCGAAACGGTTTCGCAAGTGCCTGATTTTGAGCTACTTGATGAGCGACTGCAAAAACTTTGGCTTAAAAAAGCGGTCTATCTAAACAACGAAGAAAACCTATCAGACGGAGATTTTTACTTGAAAAAAGCAGGAATCTATGCCGAATTTGGCAAGGTGCTTTGCATAGGTGTAGGAGGAATAATGTTTGATGAAGAAAATAAACCATCGCTTCGAGTAAAAATGATTGGTGGCGACGACGAACGAGAGGTTTTGCAAGCCTTCAAGAAAATCGTCGAAAAACATAAAGCAGGTAGTAATTTGATGCTTTGTGCTCACAACGGCAAAGAATTTGATTTTGCGTATTTGTGTCGCCGAATGTTGGTCAATGGAATCGGTTTGCCGAGGGTTTTGCAAATATCAGGTAAAAAACCGTGGGAAATAAATCATTTGGATACGCTCGACCTTTGGAAATTCGGTGATTATAAGCACTTTACGGGACTAGATTTGTTGGCGGCAATTTTCGATATTCCGAGTAGTAAGAGCGAAATCAGTGGCGACCAAGTGAATCATGTGTATCATGTTGAAAAAGATAGGGCAAAAATCGAACGATATTGTGCGGCTGATGTTGTAGTTTTAACGCAGCTATATATGAAAATGAATAATTGTGCGTTAATAGAAGAAGAAAATATTGAAGTACTTTTGTAGTTT
>NZ_JBMLRC010000267.1:2585-6125 GCF_049241225.1 Emticicia sp. | reverse complement strand
AAAAAAGCCCCAAAAGCATTGACTTTGGGGCTTTTTGATTTGATATCAATCTGTATTAATCAAGCACTGGTTCGGCTACTTTTTTTGATTTTTTCTTGCCATTGCTTATTCCTAAAACCCTATTTTTCAAAGATTCGATAATCATATACATCGAAGGAACTAAGAATAAGGTCAAGAAAAGCGAGCTTGTAAGACCTCCGATAATTACCCAAGCCATTCCGTTTTTCACTTCTGCACCTGAGCCAGATGCCAAAGCAATTGGCAACATACCCGCAATCATGGCGATGGTTGTCATCAAGATTGGGCGTAAACGCTCTTTTCCTGCTTCAACGAGTGCTTCTTTTACCGACATTCCTTGTTCTTTGAGATGGTTTGTAAAGTCAACGATAAGGATACCGTTTTTGGCCACCAAACCTAAGAGCATAATCAAACCAACGATGGCAAAAATTGTGAGCGATTCCATCGTAAGAGCCAAGGCCAGTAAGGCACCAATCAAGGCAACTGGAATCGAGAAAAGTACCACAAACGGATAAACCACACTTTCGTAAAGAGCAACCATAATGAGGTAAACCAACAAAATACCCAAGCCAAAAGCCAATCCTAAGCTACCGAAAGCATCTTTTTGGCGTTGTGCTTCCCCTTGATATTCAATCACGATGCCGTCTGGCACTTTGAGTTTGGCTACTTCTTTCTGAATATCGGCCACAACCGTACCTGTTGCACGTCCAACCGTTGAGGCTGTAACTTTAATTGAATTCATGCGGTCAGAACGCTCCAAAATTGCTTGTCCGACAATTTCGTTTACATCGGCAATATCTTTCAATTTTACGATTGCTCCACGATTGGTGCGAAGTGTCAATTCTCTGATATTTTCAATGGAACGTTTGTCTGATTTTTCGAGTGAAATATTGATTGGATATTCTTCGCCCGCTTGTTTGAATTTCGATTGGTCGTTTCCTCTGAAAGCCAACTGAATTGCACCACCAACTTCTGGTACACTCAAGCCCGCTTGCGAAATTTTATCACGATTTAATTGAATCGAAATCTCAGTTTTTGGGCTTTTCGTACTAAACTCTACGTAATCTGTTCCAGCAGTTTTTTTCACAACTTCTTTCACATCTCGGGCTACGGCCTTGATTTTATCCATATCTACACCTTTGATGGCAATCTGAATCGGAGCTTCGCTACCGCCTGTGATACTCACGGGGCGAATCACCACTTTTACTCCTGGAATTTTGGCTACTTCGTTTCGTATCATATCGCCGAAAGCATCGGTCGAAAGTTTACGTTTTTGTTTATCAACGAGTGTTACTGAAATTTCTGAGATATTTGAATTTGAATTACCCGAACCCATCGCACCCGTTTGTGTACCGATATTGGCAAAAACTTTCTCAACTTCTGGTTTTTGAAGTAGTAATTCTTCTACTTTTTTAGTCATAAGGTTAGTTTGTGCCAGTGGCGTTTGTGGCGACATTTCGAGTTGAATTGCAAATTCGCCGCGGTCGCCCGAACCCGTAAAAGCCGTGCCGATAAAGCCTGCACTTAGCAAAGAAATCGAACCAACAAACATGGCCAATATCACTATTAAAACCCAACGTTTATGATTCAAAGCCCAACCTAACATTTTGCCATAATCTGTCTGTAAACCAGTTAGAAAACGTTCAAAAGCTAAGTTGATTCTTCCCCAAAGGCTGTTTTTGCTCAAAATTTCAACTTTCCCCCATCGCGAAGCCAAAAGTGGCGTAAGCGTAAACGAAACCAATAAACTCATGAGTGTAGAGAAAACCACCACCAACGAAAACTCACGCAAGATATTTCCAATCAAACCTCCACTCATTGACAAAGGCAAAAATACTACGACGTCAACTAAGGTAATAGCAAGGGCCGTAAAACCAATTTCCTGACGACCTTCGATGGCTGCTTGAACTTTGTTTCTGCCCATTTCGAGGTAGCGATAAATATTTTCCAAAACCACGATACTATCATCGACCAAGATACCTACCACCAACGAAAGCCCCATGAGCGTCATGAGATTGAGTGAAAAGCCAAAGACGTACATCAGAATAAAAGTAGGAATCATGGCCGAAGGAATGGCCACCAATACAAACATGGAGCTACGGAAACTATGTAAAAAGAATAGCATCACGGCTGCCACGATGATAATCGCCAAGAACAAATCATGCACAACGGCATCGGCCGAAGCGAGTGTATAAATTGATTGGTCGGCCGCAATATCGTAGTTAAAGCCTTTTGAAGTGTAAGTAGCTTTGATATTTTTCAAAGTCTCTTTTACCGATTTACTCACATCTACTGCATTGGCATCGGCTTGTTTTACGATTTCGATACCAATACCTGCTTGACCGTTATTTCGGTTGAGTGTTTTTGCTTCGGTTTGTCCGTCGGTGATGATGGCGAGGTCTTTCAATAAAACTCGGCTTCCGTCAACGTTTTGGCGAATAATCAGATTACGTAATTCATCTACTTTGACTAATTTGGCGTCAAGTCTAATCGAAACCCTATTGTTTTCGCTCAAAACACTACCCGCAGGAAACGAACTATTGCTGCTGGCAATCATTTGATTGACTTGTGCCGACGAAATATTATAGGCTTGAAGTTTCGTATTATCTAAGTTTACTTGAATTTCACGCTCGCTTCCACCGATAAGCCTTACCGTACCGACACCCGCCACGTTTGAAAGGACAGGCTTGATTTTTTGGTCGATTAAATCGTATAATTCTGGCTCCGACATATTGGCCGAGGCACTGATACGAAGCACAGGAATCTCGTCAGTATTGAAACGGTTGACCACTGGGTCGTCGGCATCATCGGGTAATGTTGATTTAATTTGGTTGATTTTTCGTTCGGCGTCACGTTGGGCATCAAGTGTATTGATACCAGATTTGAGCTGAACCGTTACGATTGAAACTCCTTCTGATGAAATTGAAGAAATTTTATCTATACCCTCGATGGCCGAAATGGCTTCTTCGATGGGTTTTGTTACTACGTTCTGAATCTCGTCAGAAGATGCACCACGATAAACGGTTTGTACCATAATTACGTTGGCTTCAAACTTAGGCAATAAATTGTAATTTAATTGCTTATAGCTTATAAAACCAAACAAAATCAAGGTCACAAAAAACACCGTAATTAGCAACGGGCGTTTGATTGATATTTCGGTTATTGACATTTTCTTGATAGTTATTTGTTGACAGGTTGACTTGGGAACTGGTTATTTGTTATTGGTTGACTTGTTATTGGTTACTGGTTAGTTCTTGAAATTTATATCTAATAACAAATTCACTAATAACTAGTAACTAATTCTCCAGTAACCAATTCCCCAATAACCAATTACTTATTTGATGTTTTAATAATACTGCTGCCGTCGGTCAAGTTGATTTGGCCGCTTGTTACTACTTCTTCGCCTGCTTGTAAGCCTGCAATAACTTCGATGTTTTCACCGATTTCACGACCAACCGTAATTTTCTGAATCACGGCTGTGTTGTTTTTCACTACATACACATACGGGTTCTTGATGCCTTC
>NZ_JBMLRC010000267.1:0-2485 GCF_049241225.1 Emticicia sp. | reverse complement strand
CCACTAATTGGCGAAATAATGTTTCCATCGGCAATTTGTTGTTTTACTTGTTCCATCTGCAAACGAAGGTTTTCGATGTCATATTTACCATTGACTACGCTTAGTTCGGTTCCTGCATTACCTTTCAATAAATCTTCGTTGCGTTGTAAATCTCTTTCGAGTTTGCTCAGGGTGAGTTCGTTTGCTTTTAAATTCAACAACTTTAGGCGGGAATCAAGGTGGCCGATTACCTGTCCTTTGGCAACTCTCGAACCGACTTCAATTGAAAGTTTTTCGATTTTTCCTTGTACGCCAATGGTAATCGTGGCTTCGTTGTTGAGTTCCAGATTAGCTGGTAAAACAACTTTACCATCGTATTCTTTAAATTCGGCGGCGGTTGTGGCCACGGCAATTGGCATTTTTGAACGGTCAACAACTACTTTGTTTGCTTCGATTTTCTTCTTGTTTTTGGCAAGTGTGAATGTAATGAAGCCAATCAGTGCTAAGAGCGATATGGTGAGAATGAGCGACTTTTTCATTGATATTTTTTATTAAAATTGATTAATGTAGTTTTTTAGATTTCCTTTAGATTTTTCATATTCGAGCCTTGTTCCCAAGAAATTGATGAGCGAGTTCACGTAGTTGCTTTGGGCTTCTTTGTAAGAATAATCGGCATTGAGCAAGTCAGAGAGCATCGAAACTCCTTTTTGGTATTCGACACTGCTACTTTCAAAAACTTCTTTAGCGAATGTTAGATTTTCTTTGTTAATTTTTAGGTCAGTTTGTGCTTTTAGTAGAAGGGAGGCTGAATTTTGAAACGCTAAGTTCATGCTTTCGGTACTGAGTTTTAGATTAGTACGGGCATTCAATAAGCTAATTTCGCTTTGTTTGAGTTGACTATTTTTACGATAACCGCTGAAAATCGGTACGTTTACTTTTAAACCAATCGATGAAAAATCGAACCAATTGGTGAATGATTTGCCGAAATCATTGCCAAAACTTTGGGCTCCGTATCGTGCATAGGCCGAAACTGTGGGCATAAATGCCGCTTGTTTACGCTTCACATCGAGTTCTTGCAAGAGAATGTTATTGCTCTGAATCTTGTAGTCCAAAATTCCATTCACATCGAGTGAGTTTTCTCTTTCGATTTGCGTTAAGCCTTCATAATTTATGCTTTCTAAAATACTAATATCTTCACTGAGCGACATCCCGATTACATTTTTTAGGCGATTCAAAGCCACTGCTTTGTTGGCTTGAATGATTGATTTTTGTGAAAGAATATTATTCAACGTCGACTTCGTACGGTCATATTCTGTTTTCTTGATTACGCCTTTATCGAGTCTTAGTTTTAAAATATCGAGCAACTCTCGGTATTTTTTCTCGTTTTCGAGCGTGATTTTTTCTTGCTCTACATATACCAATACTTGAAAATAAGCATTGGCTGTGTTGTAAATCAGATTATCTTGCGTTTGTTCTTTTCTCAAAGCCGCCAACTGATTATTCGGTTCGGCTGCTTTCAAGCCCAACAACATTGATTTGTCGTAAATCACTTGGTCGAGTTGGGCAGTTGCGTTGGTATTATACTGATTACCAAACTGCACACGAATTTCGTTGGGACTAAAGGCTCCCGCAGGAATAACCGACACCTGACGCTTGAGGTTATCATCAAAACCAACGTTGACGTTTACTTGTGGCAAATAGCCCGACAATGCTTCTTTTTCCTTTTCTTTAGCTGCCAAAATTTCGTTATTGGCGATGGTATTACTTAAATGATTTTTGAGAGCGAAATCAACACAGCTTTTTAGCGATAAAGGCGTATTTGCCTGTTGCCCAAAAGTTGTAATGGTACTGACTTGTAAAATCACATAAATCCAAAAACTTGTTTTTTTCATGTGTTATTTAAATTGAATTATTCTTATATAAAGTTGATTTTAATATAGTTGACTTGTCAACTATATGAGTAAAAAATTTATCTTTCGGCGTTTTCTTTAAGTTTTGATAATACCTGCTTGAAAATCAATAGTTCGGCATCTGAAATTCCTTTAAGTATCGAATCGCCCATTTTATCTAAAATAGCCTTACATTCATCTAATTTGCTGCTGCCAAGCTCAGTAAGTACGATGTATTTTTTACGGCGGTCGGTGGCATCATTGATGCGTTGTACATAACCGCGGGCTTCCATTTGGTCGATATGTCGCATAATTCCCGACTTATCGAGTTGCAAAATTTCGGCTAATTCGGTTTGTATAGAGTCTTCTTTCGAAGAAATTATCTTCAATAAATGAAATTGCTCTGGCGAAAGCTCTGAGCCTCCATTTTCAAAGGCCAAAGCGGTGGCTTTGTGCAAGGCTCGAATAGTACTGCCAAATATAAATTGTAATGAATCTTTATCTAACTCCATAAACGTTGATTTTGATATAGTTGATTAGTCAACCATTTGTTTTTGAAAAAAGTTTCAGTATTTGTATTTTTTTTGAAAAAAAATTGAGCAATAAATCAAGGATGT
>NZ_JBMLRC010000266.1:0-5318 GCF_049241225.1 Emticicia sp. | reverse complement strand
TCGGCCAATGCCTTGAAAGAAGTAGTAGTACAAGCTGAAAAGAGTTCGATGGAAATGAAACTCGATAAGCGAGTATTTAATGTCGGGAAAGATTTAGCCAATGCGGGTGGTTCGGCTTCGGATATTCTGACCAATATCCCATCGGTTTCGGTTGACCCCGACGGTGGCGTAAAACTTCGTGGTAGTGATAACGTAAGAATTTTGATTGATGGAAAACCATCGGGTTTGGTAAGTTTCAAAGGTGGTGGTGGACTGCAATCGCTGCAAGCCAGCATGATTGAGCGAGTAGAAGTTATCACCAATCCATCAGCACGATATGAGGCCGAAGGCATGGCAGGAATTATCAATATTGTACTAAAGAAAGACCAAAAACAAGGCTTTAATGGTTCTTTTGATATTATTACGGGGCAGCCTGTCAATTATGGCGGTGCGGCAAACATCAATTATCGCCATCGAAAAGTCAATTTTTTTGTTAATTATAGCTTGGCTTATAATATCCGTCCGAATGTTTCTTCTATTTATCAAGAACGCCAAAGCAACGATTCTCTGTTTTTCTTAAAACAAAACAATAACGGAACAATTACGGGTTTTAACACCAATATCAGAGGTGGACTTGATTATTTTTTCAACGATAAAAATACACTAACGGCTTCGTATCTTTATCGCCGAAGCAAGGCTCGACGCATCACTAATCTACGCTACGAAGATTATATTTTCACCGAATCAAGTCTAATAGGAGTCAGTAAACGTAAGCAAGACGAACAAGAAACTGAACCAAATTCTGAGTATGTTTTAAGTTATAAAAAAACTTACGCCAAGAAAGGTCAAGAATTCAATGCCGAAGTACGTTTCTTAGATAATTGGGAAAGTTCTGACCAACTTTTCACGCAAGATTTTCTTTCACCAAACGAAACACCGATTGCATCAAAATCATTGGTGCAAAACTCGCTGAATGATGAATACGAAAAGCAATATTTATTACAAGTTGATTATGTACAACCGATTGGAAAAGAAGGAAAATTTGAAACGGGTGCAAGAAGTAGTTTCCGAGATATGGTCAATGATTATGTGGTAAATCAGAAAAATGAAGCTGGACAGTTTGTGGTTGTGCCTGGTTTAAAAAATTACTTTATTTATAACGAAGATATTCATGCGGCTTACGCTATTTTAGGCAATAAAACCAAGCAGTTTTCGTACCAAGCGGGGCTACGTGCCGAATGGACAAACGTAAAAACTACACTCCGAGAAACCAACGAAGTAAACCCAAGAAAATACGCAAACCTATTTCCAAGCGTGCATTTGACCTATGCTTTGCCGAAAGAAAATTCGCTCCAAATCAGTTATAGCCGCCGAGTTCGTCGCCCGTTTTATAATGATTTGAGTCCGTTTTCAACGTTTTCAGATAACCGAAATTTCTTTAGCGGAAACCCGAACTTGAACCCTGAGTTTAGCAATGTTTATGAAATCGGTCATATCAAATATTTTGAAAAAGGCTCACTTGGCTCATCGGTTTATTACCGAGATACCGACGGAAAAATTGAGCGTATTCGCCAAGTTGCTGCCGATGGCTTTGCCACGACCCGCCCCGAAAATTTACTGGGCGAACAAGCCTACGGCGTAGAATTTACGAGTCAATTTACGCCCGTAAAGTGGTGGAAACTTGATTTCAACTTCAACCTTTTTCATGCTGAAATTGATGGTAGCAATATTGATAAAAATTATTTTCGAGAAACAAATAGTTGGTTTGTGCGTCAGACCTCACGTTTTTCACTGCCAAGAGGTTTAGACGTACAGCTCAGAGCAAACTACGAAGCCAAACAAAAGACCGTTCAAGGTACTCGCTTACCACTTTATTACTTCGATTTATCGGCCAGTAAAGATATTCTGAAAGGTAACGGAACACTCAATTTTAGCGTACTTGATGTCTTGAATAGCCGTAAGTTTAGAAGCATCACCGAAGGCACAACCTTCCGCACCGAAAGCAGTTCACAATTCAGAAGACGTCAATTTAACCTAACGCTCAACTACCGCATCAAACAATCGAAAGGTGCAGGTAAAGGTAAGAAATTGGAATTGGAGGGTTGATAGAAGTTGTTAGATAAAATAACAGGAAGGCTGTATTACATGATTATTTTAGAGTGTAATCCCAAATTATTATGATATTTTCGGATTACACTCTAAAAATATATACGAATAATAATAAACTGAATTCTTTTTGATAGAACCCACATGGCATAATGGTTCGATTTTCACAGACTTTCCTACAAAACTATGATGTCATAAAAACAGCAACTGTTCATACTGAAAACTATTTTGATTTTGTGATGTCTTAATTTTTTCACGCTAAAATTTCCTTTTTTTTCTATCTTTACCACACAAATATTCAAAAAGGAACGAGTATGCTCACAGAAAAATCCAACGAAGAACTTTTGTTCGAAATCGAAAAACTAAAAGTACAACTTTCACAAACCGAACACCAACAAAGCATCGATCAGCTACAAGATTTGGTAGATAATACTTCCGAAATCATCATGTTGCTGTCGTTGAGTGGGCGATTTTTGTTTGTAAATACTGCTTTTCGTGAAGCTTTTGGATATTCTGATGCCGAACTTTCGCAACTTACGCTTCGAGAGATGCTTCATCCGCAGTTTGCCGATGAAACACTCGACACACTCCAACGCATCAAAGATGGAGACGAACAAGTGATTGATTTTCAGACAGTTGTACGAAACAAGGAAGGAAAAAGAGTTTATTTACTGGGTGATATTAGTTGTAGATTTGAGAACGGAAAACCCACGGCTTTCCGCTGCTTGTTTCGCGACATCACCCAACGCCGCCGTGCCGAAAAAGCTCAACAGCTTTATTATACCATTGCTCAGCTCAACCTCAATACGCCAAATCTGCAAGAATTCTTGACGCAAGTTCATGCCGAATTGCAGAAAAACATGCAGGCCAATAACTTTTTCGTGGCTCTTTTTGAACCCGACGAAGGTACGATTCATTTCCCCTATTTTATTGATGAATACTCCGAAACCGAAGAAAATTATCACCGTCGTAAGCTCGGAAATGGTATCGTAGAATACTCAATGGTGCAAAATAAACCGCTGTTTTTATCGAACGAAGATATCAAAAAATTGGTAGAAGTTGATAAAATTTACTTCTACGGTTCGTCACTCCCCGAAGTCATGCTTTGCGTGCCGCTTCATGTGGGCGACCGCACTACGGGCGTTATCGGCGTAAAGTCGTACAGCGACCGTAACAAATTCAATATCAGAGACTTAGAGTTGCTCGAATTCGTTTCGGGGCAAGTAGCGGTTGCCCTCGTTCGTAAACAAAAAGAAGAAGATTTACTTCGCCAAACTTCTCGCCTGAATGCAGTTTTTGATAGTGGTTCGCACGTAATCTGGACCGTAAATCAGAAGCGACAGCTAAGTTCTTTCAACAAAAACTACGTCAATCTGATTCAACGAAATTTAGGTACTCTGCCCGAAATCAACATGAGTATTGAAAAACTTGGTTGGAAACTCATTTCGCCCGAAGACCGCCCAATTTTGCGTGAAAAATACAACGAGGCTTTCACAGGAAAACCACAGTATTTTGAAATGCACTGGGGAAATATTGACGGTGGCGACGACTGGTATGAGTTTTTCTTGAACCCAATTCTTTCTTCCGAAAGTGGACAGGTCGAAGAAGTTTCGGGCATCGCTCAAAACATCACCGATAAGAAAAATTCGACGATAACTCTCCAAAAAAGCGAGCAGAAATTTAGAGATACTATCGAATCATTCATTGATATTTATTATCGAACCGATTTGGGCGGAAACATCACCATGATTTCACCATCGGTGCTAACTCACACAGGATACAGCGTGGGCGAAGTAATGGGCAATAAAGTGGACAAATTTTTTGAAAATGCCATTGACAGCTCGAAAAACATCAAAGGATTACTAAAGGCGGGTAGTATTACAAACTTTGAGGTGGTTGTAAAGCGTAAAAATGGCGAACTCCGCCAGTTTATGCTCAATATCCGAATGATTAAAGATGCCAAAGGCATTCCTGTTGAGGTGGAAGGTGTGGCCCGTGATATTTCAGAATTAAAGAAAACTGCCGAAGAATTGCTGATTGCCAAAGACGAGGCCGAACGCTCGCTGAAAGTAAAAGAGCGTTTCTTGGCAAATATGAGCCACGAGATTCGTACGCCAATGAATGGCGTAATCGGTATGATTGATTTGATGTACGAAACACCACTCAACCCCGAGCAGAAAGATTATGTGCAGACCATCAAAAAATCATCGGAAACTTTGCTCACGATTTTAAATGATATTCTTGATTTATCGAAAATCGAAGCGGGTAAAATGGATTTGCACAATGCTCCGCTCGATATTAAGGAAATCTTAGAGCGACTGGTGGCACTTTTCCGCCAACGAGCCATCGAAAAAAACAACAAAGTCAGCTACCACATAGCCGAAGATGTGCCTGCCTATCTGATAGCCGACCAAACTCGTTTGTTGCAGATTTTTTCAAACCTTACCTCAAATGCTCTCAAATTTACCGAAAATGGCAGCGTAACTATCTCATTATCAAAGGTTTCTTCCAACGGAAAAATCCACGTTTTACGAGGCGAAATTACCGATACTGGTATCGGTATTTCGGAAGCAGACCAAAAACTTTTATTTGGGGCCTTCCAGCAAGTAGATAATTCGACCAAAAAATCATTCGGTGGAACTGGACTCGGTTTGGCCATTTCTCGTGAACTTTGCCGATTGATGAAAGGCGATATGGGTGTGATTTCTGAGCAAGGAAAAGGCAGCACATTTTGGTTTACGATTGAGGTTCGCTCAACAACCATCAGCCCAAGCGTGAGCGAAAACAACGAAAACGAAATCAAACTGACCGATTTCTTTAGTAGTCATACACCAAAAATATTGTTGGTAGATGATAATCAAGTAAACCGTAAGGTTGCCTCCGAGATTTTATTAAAGGCTGGCTGTGAGGTAATTACAGCAGATAGCGGAGCAAAGGCAATAGAGATTTTTGGTGAAGGACATGGCTTCGATGTTATCTTCATGGATATTCAGATGCCCGAAATGGATGGTATCGAAACCACTAAACGCTTGCGTGAATTATACGGAAGTTCGTTGCCGAAGATAGTTGCCATGACGGCCTATTCAATGCAGCACGACCGTGAGAGATTTTTGAATGAAGGTATGGACGATTATGTTCCTAAGCCAATTCGTGCATCAATTCTGATTCAAAAAGTGAATGAAATTGTGCCAAAAAGCCCCTCCCCGACCCTCCCCGATAGGGAGGGAGAAAAA
>NZ_JBMLRC010000265.1:4162-15189 GCF_049241225.1 Emticicia sp. | reverse complement strand
GTGAGCCATATCGCCCCGCATAAAATCTAAATTGTAGGTTTTCTGACATTCATAAACCTTCTGGCAGAAATATTCCCACGCATATTTATTCGGATTTTCAAAATCTAATTCCCAATTAGCGTTATCATCTTTTGAGTGAAAAAACTTATAGCGTGCCAAAGGCCCAAAAACCCTCGACATTGCCTGCGGCTCATCAAACTCATAAGTGTACCAACGGTTTCCGTTTTCATCAATCACAAACTCTTCGGGATTGATGTGTAGCCCACGATACGGTGGTGCCATTGTCATCGGAAGGGTTTCGTAGCCTTGGTAAATTAGTTCGTGCATTAACTCAATGCGGCGACGAAGACGGCCTTGAAAATCAGTTTTATGGCCGAATATTATTTCCAATCGTTGTTCATCACTCAAAATTGGAATTTCGGGCGAAAACAGCGTGTTTTTTGAGTAAGAAATCGGTGTTCCGTTGGCGGTGCCATTACGTACTAAATAATGCCAAATAATTTCTTCGACTTCTCTATAAATTGTTTCTGAATTGCTCGTAATTCTTCCTCCAACTCTGCGTACCCACTCAAAAAAGCGAGGATAGGCAATGACCATTTCCGAAAAACGGTCGGTGTGTGGAATCACGTCCATACCTACGCTCTTGCCCATTGCGTGCAAGATATTCACCACAAATTTGAGTTGTTTCTCGACCGAATCAAGCGACGGAATAGCAGTAGCCAATTCTTGACTGTAAAACTCAGGGTTGATATTGAAAGTTGTCATGCCATAGAGGCTGCCAACTACACCTGGCTCCCAAATAGGCAATAAATGTATCGAATCTTGTGATTTTGGAATCGTTAGTGCGTATTTGACGACATTGAAAAAATTTCCAATAGTACGCACATTAATGCCCACCATGTTTGATTTTTTCAGCCATTGGCTATCTTGGTGATAGCTTACGGGGCTTTCGATACCACGACTGGGGTCTAAAGCCCTTTGGATAATATCATTGCCAAATCGACGTTGAAGAATGTCTATTATATCATAAACATTTAGCTGAACGGCAATTTCGGGCAACAGATTCTCGATGTACGACGTCTGGTGCGAAGTATATTTATCTTTGTATAAATAATGATTCTGACGCCACAAATCAAACATCGACGTTTGTGTATAAGTATCAGTTGTCATCGAATTTCATCATAGGTTATATACAAAGTTATGAAATACCGATAAAAGAAAACAATTTAAGCTTAAAAAAATAAGAAACCCCCAGTTGATTGGCTCATCTGGGGGTTTCTTTATAAAAATAGTTGACTATTATTTCTGTGATGATGAAATTAAATCGCAGAGAATACGCTCACTTTCGGTCAAGATAATATCTTTTTCTTTTTCATCTTTTTCGCCTGAGCTTAATTTATTTACAGCTTTTCTGCGTTTTTCGTTTTCATCACGCTCTTGCTTGCGTTTAGCTTCATTCAATGAAATAACCGTAATATCTTTTATCTTACGATACTCGGCCAAATCATCGGTTAATTGCTTCAATTCTTGGTCTGATTTCAAACGGGCTTGGTATTTTTCTTGCAATTTGGCCAATATTTTCTCGTTGATAACAGTTGTTTTCTCGTAATCAGAAGTTTTTACTTGGTCATACGGCAATGCACTTGGTTGAGAACTTTCTCCCATTTCTTCGGGGTCGAAAGGTGTTGGTAATAAAATATCAGCCGAAACTCCTTTGCGTTGAGTGCTATTTCCTGTGATGCGATAAAACTTCTCAGTCGTCAATTTCAATTGTCCGTATCTTTCTTTTTGGTCGAAACCAACTGCTGGTTTTTTATCAGTAGATGCCGTACGAGGTGCGAGCAAAAATTGGTCTAAATCAACCAATTGTTGCACTGTTCCTTTTCCAAAAGATTGTTCGCCAACAATTACTCCACGCTTATAATCTTGAATAGCTCCCGCAAAAATCTCAGATGCCGAAGCACTAAAACGATTTTGAAGAATAACCAATGGGCCATTATAAACCAATTCAGGGTCGGTGTCGCTTTCAACGTCTACACTTCCATTATTATCACGGCGTTGGACAACCGGGCCTTTTGTGATGAATAAACCCGTAAGATTAATGGCTTCGGTCAGCGACCCACCTCCATTATTGCGGAGGTCAATCACTACACCATCTACACCTTTAGCTTTGAAATCATTCAAGAAACGCTTAACATCCTTGGTTGTACTCTGAAAATCACCGCCACGGCGAGCATCTTCAAAATCACGATAGAACATTGGAATATCAATTACACCCAGTTTATAGTCTTTACCATCTTTTTTCATCGGTACAACTTCGCCTTTGGCAACTGCTTCTTCGAGTTTTACTTTTTCACGAACCAAACGTAGCTCTTTTGTTGGTGAACCCGCAGGTGCATCGCCCGGTAGGAGTCTTACACGTACAACTGTTCCTTTTGTGCCTCTGATTAGCTTTACAGCATCATCAGTCAACCAGCCAACAATATCTTGCCATGTTCCGTTTTCGCCTTGAGCTACAGCCACAATTCTATCATTTTTGGTTGCTTGTCCACTTTTAAACAATGGCCCTCCAGGAATAATCTCGGCAATTTTTACATAGTCGCCTTCATTTTGTAGGGAAGCACCAATTCCTTCTACTGACTGGCTCATTTCGATATTGAATTGAGCAGCCGTACTCGGAATCATGTAATTTGTATGAGGGTCGATGGTTTCAGAAAACGCATTCATGAATGATTGAAAAACATCATCGGCTCTCCATTTAGCAATACGTCCTTCCCAACGCTTATAGCGGTCTTTCAGGGTTGCTATTGTTGCAGAATCTTTACTTCCACTCAATTTAAGGTCAAGTACCTGACTTTTTACAATCTTACGCCAAACATCATCCAGCTCAGCCGTTGATTTTGCCCAATTGCTTTTTTCACGGTCAGTTTCGTAGCTTTCGTCAGTGGTAAAATCAAAAGGTTTGTCAAGCAAAGCCATAATAAAATCATGACGTTCTTTATAGCGTTTGCGGTAAAGATTGAAAACCTCGAACGGAGCAGTTAAATCTCCTTCCAATAAATCTTCATCAATGCCATCACGGTATTTTTCAAAAGATTTGATATCACTTTCAAGAAAGTATGAATGTCCACCATCAACATCTTTCAAGAAATTATCCCAAACTTTTGACGAAAAATCATCATCGAGCTTAAACTTTTGGTAGTGGTGATAGCTCAAAAACTGGGTAGCAAACTGCTCAACTTGCTCTTGCGTGCGAGTTGGTTTCAAATCGTTGTAACCATACGTTGGCGACGACGAATTTTGGGCTTTGTTTTCAAAGCAACCAAAAAGACCAGTTAAGGTTAGTAGAACGATGATTCTTTTCATAATTTGTAACATGACCACCCCCAGCCCCTAAAGGGGAGTTTAATTTTTTAATTTATTTAACAATATCAAGCAATTCTACTTCAAAAATCAAAACCTGATTCGGGCCGATGCTTGGTGGGCCTTGTGGGCCATAAGCCAAATTTGAAGGAATAAATAATTTCCATTTCGAACCAACTGGCATTAATTGAAGAGCTTCTACCCAACCTTGAATTACTTGCGTTACGCCAAATTCGGCTGGTTGTCCACGCTCTACTGAACTATCAAAAACGCTTCCATCAATCAAAGTTCCGTGATAATGTACTTTTACTTTATCCGAAGAAGCTGGTTTTGCTCCATTTCCCTCTTTCATGATTGAATACTGCAAGCCACTTGGCAAAGTAACAACGCCCGCTTTGGTTTTGTTTTCAGCCAAAAACTTATCGCCAACCGCTTTATTTGCAGCACCTTTTTTCATTGATTCGTTCTGAAAATACCCTTGAATATAAGCATTGGCTGCGTTAGGGTCCATCCAAGTTGTTTGGTTTCCTAAAACTTGGTCAATTGCTTTTGCCAACATTGCTGAATTAACTTTCAAGTTTTGTTGTTTCAAATTACCAGCGATGTTCATTCCGATAGCATAGCTAATCGAATCAACACCATTTTTCATACCTTCCGCTGATGACGGAGCAACAACTACAGTTTTTGTAGTCGTAACGGGTTTTGCAGCAGGGGTTTTAGGCTTAGCGGCTGGGGCTTTAGTGTTTTGTGCAAACGAAAATTGTGATAGTAGAATAGTAGTAGCGAAAGCAATAAATGTTTTTTTCATTTTTTAAAGATATACTTATTTTTAATTGACTTTTTTATAAATAACAAATAAACGTACTTTTAGTCTAAAAATTAGTATTTCTATAAAAAAACTACGCAATAATTACGTATTTACGATGTGAAACCATTTATTGTTTGCTTTCAACGTAATTATTTAACATATTTTAAGAAATCGCTTCTTTATTGTTCCTTAAATATTATGCTCACGCCCGAAGAATTTCAAAGATATAATCGACAAATGCTAATGCCAGAATTTGGCTTGGCAGGACAAGAAAAACTAAAAAAATCAAAGGTTTTGGTTATTGGTTGCGGTGGACTCGGTAGTCCTGTTTTGTTGTATTTAACTGCGGCAGGTGTTGGTACGATTGGAATCGTGGAAAATGATAAAGTTGATATCAGTAATCTTCAAAGACAAATTTTATATAATTCAACGGCAGTCGGAGAAGAGAAAATCGGCGAAACTGTCAAACGTTTGACTGCTCTAAATCCTTTGGTTACATTTAATAAATATCCAACTCGATTAAGTGCCAGCAATGCTTTAGAAATCATCAAAGATTATGATATTGTGATTGATGGAACCGATAATTTTCCGACTCGATATTTGGTAAATGACGCCTGCGTTATGCTCAATAAACCATTCGTTTACGGAGCTATTCATCGTTTTGAAGGGCAAGTTGCAGTTTTTAATCATCAAAACTCAGCTACTTATCGAGATTTATTCCCAACTCCACCACCACCTGAGCAAGCACCCAACTGTGCCGAAGCTGGAGTTTTGGGAGTTTTACCAGGAATTATTGGCTCAATGCAAGCTCTCGAAGCTATCAAAGTTATTACAAATGTAGGAGAGCCGCTTTCGGGTAAATTATTAGTTTTGGATACGCTTTCGATGCAAAGCAGAATTATTAAAATTCCTAAAATGCCTAACACTCCAAAAATTACTCAACTAATTGATTATGAAGTGTTTTGTGGTTTAAAATCAGCGAATGATATAACGTTTGAAGCTTTAAATTTATTAAGTAATTACCAACTAATTGATGTAAGAGAAAAGCATGAGTACGAAACTCGAAACATTGGCGGAGAATTAATGCCATTATCTGAATTAGAGAAACATTTACCAAAAATTAGTCGAGATAAAACGGTAGTTGTGCATTGCCAAAGTGGCATTCGAAGTCAGAAAGCGATAAGAATTCTTCAAGAACAATATGGCTACGACAATCTTTTGAATCTGACTGGAGGAATGAATAAAATCTTGAATGATAACCCATCTTTTCTATAAAACATCAACATCGAAAAGAGAATTAATTAATACATGAAACAACAATTATTAGAAAAAGTAAAAGAATTGATAGAAAGCCGTATGCAAACTTCTTTTGAAGCAATGGAAGCGGCTAAAAACTCAGCTAATGAAGAAGGGAAAAGTTCGGCAGGAGATAAATACGAGACAGCCCGAGCGATGGGACAACTCGACCGAGAGATGAATGGAAGAATGTACGAACAAGCACGCCAAGAAAGATTATCCCTTGATAAAATAGACCCAGAAGGTATTTTTACAAAAGTAGCTTTTGGGGCATTGGCCGAAACAACGATGGGGTATTTCTTTGTATCAATCGGTGCGGGAATTGTTGAGCTAAACGGAACAAAATTTATGGTAATTTCGCAAGAAGCACCAATCGGGCAGATTATTTTAGGTAAAACAGTAGGAGAGACCTTTGAGTTTAGAGGGCAGAAATACAAAATAATTAGTATTGTCTGAATTATTATAGGAACGTCCAATTTGGACGTTCCTACAGGAGTATCTTTGTACAAAAACAAAAACTTTACGCTACAACTTCAACCGTAACTACGAGCATAAACTCATCCATTTCGATTTCTACGGCATTGGCTGGACTTTCAGACAATACTTCCAACGAAAGAGCTTGCACTTCTTGACTAATGTATTCTCGATTGGCTTCTACGGCAGCAGTCAAGGCTTCGTTATTATTCAAAAGTTTGATGCTAATTTTATCGGTTACTTCAAAGCCAGTGTCTTTTCTGTAATTTTGGATACGATTCACAAAATCACGTGCGATACCTTCTTGGCGTAATTCATCCGAAATATTAATATCTAAAGCAACAGTTATTCCTTTGTCTGAAGCTACTAACCAACCTGGAACATCTTCAGTTTGGATTTCGACATCAGTTAAAGTAATGAGGAATTGAGAATTTGGAATCTGGAATTCCCCCGTTTTTTCTAACAACTTTAAATCTTCATTCGTCATTGAAGCTATTCCATTCCCAACTTCTTTCATATCCTTACCATATTTCGGGCCGAGAGCTTTGAAGTTTGGTTTTACTTTCTTTTTCAAGATTCCCGAATCATCATCAATGTACTCGATGGATTTGATATTTACCTCCGACTTGATTATGTCTTCTACGTGGCGAATTTGTTCACGAGTACTTTCTGATAAAACAGGAATCAAGATACGTTGCAATGGCTGACGCACTTTGATTTTGTGTGTTTTACGCAATGAGTGAACCAACGAAGAAACCGTTTGCGATAACTCCATCGAAGTTTCGAGATTCGCATCTACCCAGCTTGCATCATAAGTTGGCCAATCAGTAAAGTGTACTGACTCATGACGAAGTGGCGAATTACTGGCTTTTGCTTCTTCACGAATAGAATCTGTCAGGCTTTTGTATAACCAATCTCCATAGAAAGGAGCAATCGGCGACATCAACTGAGCAACCGTTACCAAACATTTTTGAAGTGTTTCGTAAGCTGCTTTTTTGTTTTCGGTCATTTCACCTTGCCAGAAACGACGACGGCACAAACGCACATACCAGTTAGAAAGTTGGTCGCAAACGAAATCTTGCACTAAACGCCCTGCCTTAGTTGGGTTATAATCATCGAATTGTTCGCCTACTTCCTTGATGAGCGTGTAGAGTTTCGATAAAATCCAACGGTCCATTTCTGGAAGATTAGCATAAGGCACTCTATCGGTTTCCGACATCTTATAATTATCAAGATTTGCATAAAGTGCAAAGAAATTATACGTGTTGGTAAGCGTTCCGAAAAATTTATTACGCACCTCGGTGATTCCATCTAAATTAAAGCGAAGATTGTCCCAAGGCTCGGCGTTTGTAATCATGTACCAACGAGTAGGGTCAGCACCGTATTTACCCAAAGTATCGAATGGGTCGATGGCATTTCCAAGACGTTTCGACATTTTATTACCGTTTTTATCCAAAACAAGGCCTGTTGAAACTACATTTTTGAATGCAATCGAATCATACAACATGCCAGAAATAGCGTGAAGTGTGAAGAACCAACCACGAGTTTGGTCAACACCTTCGGAGATAAAATCGGCAGGATAATTTGCGTCGAAAATTTCTTTATTTTCAAACGGATAATGCCATTGTGCAAAAGGCATCGCTCCCGAATCGAACCAAACGTCAATTAGGTCAGTTTCACGCTGCATGAGTTTTCCACTTGCCGAAACCAAGAAAACCTCATCAACATAAGGGCGGTGCAGGTCAAATGTTGAATGAGTGAATGAGTGAATGAAAGATTCATTCTTTTTGCGTTGCTCCTCATTCAATACATCATCTTTCAAGGCATGTTTAATGCCATTAACCAATTCTTCAACCGAGCCGATACACACTTCTTCACCATCTTCCGAACGCCAAATTGGTAGTGGAGTTCCCCAATAACGGCTACGGCTTAAATTCCAATCAACTAAGTTTTCGAGCCAGTTACCAAAACGACCAGTTCCTGTACTTTCAGGTTTCCAGTTGATGGTTTTGTTCAACTCAACCAACTTATCTTTCATAGCCGTTGTGCGAATAAACCAACTATCAAGTGGGTAATAAAGCACAGGCTTATCAGTTCTCCAACAATGCGGATACGTGTGTTCGTAACGCTGTACGTTGAAAGCTTTATTTTCGGTTTTTAGTTTAATCGCAATGCGTTCATCAACCGAAAGATATTTATCTCTGCCTTGTTTGATTCTTTCCGCTTCTTTTTCGTCGTCGGTCAAATAAGCTTCTTTTACATATTCTAAAGCAAAATCAGTGATTTCTTTCACGAAACGTCCTCTACGGTCAACAACAGGCACATCTTTTCCTGTTTCGTCTTTCACCATGATTGACGGAATACCGTGTTGTTGAGCAACTCTAAAGTCATCGGCACCAAAAGTTGGTGAAGTATGTACAACACCTGTACCATCTTCGGTGGTCACGAAATCTCCAATAATTACTCTGAAAGCAGGAGCTTCGGGTTGCACGTAAGGAAGTAGTTGTTCGTATTCAATTCCTTCCAAATCTGAGCCTTTGCACTCAGCAATGATTGTCCAAGGAATGATTTTTTTATCAGAGTTTTCAAAACCATCAAAATCGCCATCTTTTCCTTTTTCGGAGAAATACTTCCCTATTAAATCTTTTGCCAAGACTACATTTACAGGCAAATATGTGTATGGATTGAAAGTTTTCACCAAAACATAATTGATGTTTTTTCCAACCGTCAGAGCCGAGTTTGCAGGAAGCGTCCACGGTGTTGTCGTCCAAGCAAGTATGAAAACTTCTCCATTACTTGCTTTAAACAAAAACTCCGATTTATGATTTTCGATAACCTTAAATTGGGCAGTTAAAGATGTATCTTTTACATCTTTGTAGGTGCCAGGCATATTTAGTTCGTGTGAACTTAAGCCTGTTCCTGCCGCTGGTGAATATGGCTGAATCGTATAGCCCTTATAAAGCAATCCTTTGGTGTAGAATTCTTTCAATAAATGCCAAATACTTTCAATATATTCGTTTTTATAAGTAATATACGGATTTTCGAGGTCAACCCAATAGCCCATTTTCTCGGTCAAATCGTCCCACTGGTCAGTAAAACGCATGACTGTTTCACGACATTTTTGGTTATATTCTTCGACCGTTATTTTCTTACCAATATCTTCTTTTGTGATACCGAGTTCTTTCTCTACTTGAAGCTCAACTGGTAGGCCGTGAGTATCCCATCCACCTTTGCGTTTTACCTGAAAACCACGAAGAGTTTTGTAGCGACAAAAAATATCTTTAATCGAACGAGCCATTACGTGGTGAATTCCAGGCGTACCATTTGCTGATGGTGGTCCCTCGAAAAATGTAAAAGTTGGTGCACCTTCACGTACCTCAATCGATTGCTCGAAGATTTTGTTTTCTTTCCAGAAAGCCAGAATCTCATCGGCAATCTCGGCATAATTGACTGATTTATATTCTTTGTATTGCATAAGATAAGTAAATAATTAAACAGGATTAAGCGATTTTAAGATTAGTAAGATTAAAACAACTACGATTAATTTACGTCATTAGAATTTAAAATTCTCTCAAAAAATCGTGTCCATCTTGTAATCCTTAAAATCCTGTCAAGATTAAGGGTGCAAAGATAAGGATTTTTTACCCTTCGAAGAACATAATTATATTGCTTATTAAACCTTTATCTACTTTTTTATATCCAAAGGTTATCGAAAAAATAGAAAGGACATGCTACAAAAACACATTCAACATTTATATTGGCGTGCAGGCTTCGGAGAGCCTTATGCGGTTGTTCGGGCAGCACACAGGCAATCTGCACGACAAGTTTTCAAACAAATGTTAAGAGATTCAGAAGATTTTCGACCGATTGATATAGTTGATTTGCGGGAGGTTGTTGCTGAGTTTAGGCAACTGCGTGAAATGCGTGATATAAAAAAAGAAGGCAATAGAGAGGAAGTACGTGAGAAACTGAAAGATTTACAGAAAGATAGAAGAGAAGAACAAGGCACACTCAATACTACTTGGATTGACTTAATGGCGACTTCGAGAGGAGTTTTACGAGAAAAAATGGCTTTGTTTTGGCACGGGCATTTGGTTTCGAGAAGTTTGAATCCTGCTTTTTCGCAAAGTTATCTGAATACACTCCGCGAACACGCTCTCGGAAAATTTGGTGATTTATTGATGGCGGTTTCAAAAGAGCCCTCGATGCTGCAATTTTTGAATAATAAACAAAATAAGAAACGCAGCCCCAACGAAAACTTTGCTCGTGAATTAATGGAGCTTTTCACGCTCGGACGAGGAAACTATACTGAAAAAGACATCAAGGAAGTTGCACGAGCGTTTACGGGCTGGGATTTCGATTTGCAAGGAAGATTTATTTTCCGAGAATTTCAGCACGATAACGGAGAGAAAACCATTTTTGGAAAAACGGGCAATTTCAAAGGTGAAGATGTAATTGAGATGATTTTGGAACGAAAAGAAACAGCCCAGTTTCTGACCGCCAAAATTTATAAATATTTCGTCAATGAAAATATTGGTGGAAAAGAGAAGCGAATCGCAGAATTGAGTAAGCGTTTCCACAAAACCAATTATGACATTGCCGATTTGCTCGAAAATATCTTCACGGCCGACTGGTTTTACGACCAAGAAAACGTTGGCTCGCACATAAAATCGCCTGTTGAGTTGTTGGTTGGAATCAAACGAACCCTCGGAGCGACTTTTGAAGACCAACAACCCGATTTATTTATTCAGAAAGTTTTAGGTCAAGTCTTACTTTATCCGCCCAATGTTGCGGGCTGGGCAGGAGGCAAAAACTGGATTGATAGTTCGAGCCTACTTTTTAGGATGCAGTTACCTACAATGTTATTTTTAGGCAAAGAAGGGAGTATTTCTGCCAAGAAAGATGGCGATGTAAATACCGAGTATCAAACAAAAAAGCGAAATTTCAAGGCGAGTGTCGATTGGAGTAATTTCAGTAGAGCTTTTACTGAGAAAGAAAAAAAACTTGTTGACGAAATAAGTCAATATTTATTTCAAGTGCCTGCTAATGAGTTATTCATTCAAAACATTGCGAATAAATTTCAGCA